>CAKSEF010000019.1 GCA_934446465.1 uncultured Oscillospiraceae bacterium | reverse complement strand
GCTATCGCTGTATTATAGGCATTCATTATGTTTTCACGCCCTGCCAGAGCTGACACAAGCATAATCAAGGTGCTTTCGGGAAGGTGAAAATTTGTAATAAGTGCGTCTACTGCCTTAAACTTGTATCCGGGATAAATGAATATGCTCGTGTTTCCGGATGGGCGCTCAATTTCTCCGTTTTCGGAGAACGCAGACTCGAGCGTTCTGCATGATGTTGTGCCTACCGCTATTATACGTCCGCCTCTGTGTTTTGCAGAAATAATCTTATCCTGCGCCTCTTTTGATATTTCGTAGTATTCAGAGTGCATCTTGTGGTCTTCTATTTCGTCAGCCTTTACAGGTCTGAATGTTCCAAGACCCACATGAAGCGTAACAAAAGCTAAGTCTATTCCCGATTTTCTGATTTTATCAAGGAGTTCGTCCGTGAAGTGAAGTCCCGCTGTCGGGGCCGCGGCCGAGCCGATGTTTTTGGAATATACGGTCTGATAACGTTCTGAGTCAACAAGACGTTCATGAATATATGGAGGGAGAGGCATTTCTCCGAGTTTCTCCAGCACCTCGAGGAATATCCCTTCATATGAAAATTCGACGACGCGCCTGCCGTCATCAAGCTCATCAGCAACAACGGCGCGCAATGTATCGCCGCCGAAGAATAACTCTTCTCCGCGCCTTGTTTTTCTGCCGGGGCGTGTGAGTGTTTCCCACTTGTTATTTCCTAAATCCTTTAAGAGCAGTACCTCAACCGCACCGCCTGTTTTTCGTTCGCCGAGGAGACGGGCAGGTATGACTCTTGAATCGTTCAGAACGAGACAATCCCCAGGAAGAAGGAGGTCAGCTATGTCGTAGAAATGACGGTGTGAGATTTCTCCTGTCTTTTTGTTCAGTGTGAGCAGACGTGAAGCATCTCTTTTTTTTGTCGGAGTCTGCGCAATTAACTCTTCTGGCAAATCGAAGTAGAAATCTGATTTTTTCATTGATTTTTCCTTTACTTTCTCATATTTTTATACTCAGTAATATTGACATTCAATAGCTATACATGGTATTATTTAATGTAATAATACGATATAGATTATATTACACGATGCGCTTTTTTTCAACAGTAATTTACATTTGTAACACTAAAGTTGATTCTGCATATCGTGTAATGTAGAAACTATAAACAGGAGGTCTGAAATGAAATCTTATAATGTAGGAATAATAGGATGTACGGGAATGGTGGGGCAGCGTTTTGCCAGTCTTCTCGAAAATCATCCGTGGTTTAATGTAAAGGCACTTGCCGCAAGCGGACGTTCGGCGGGAAAGACGTATTCTGAGGCTCTCGGAGACCGTTGGTCAATGAAAACACCTGTTCCCGAGAATCTTAGAGATATGATTGTCTATGATGCTGAAAAAGATATCGAAAAAATAGCTGCTTCCGTTGATTTCGTATTCTGTGCCGTCGCAATGAAAAAAGACGAAATACGTGCGCTTGAAGAGGCCTACGCAAAGGCTGAGTGCCCGGTTGTTTCAAATAACAGTGCGCATAGATTTACCCCTGATGTTCCGATGATTATTCCTGAAATAAATTATGAACATCTCAACGTTATAAAATCGCAGCGCGCGCGTCTCGGAACGAAACGCGGTTTTATCGCAGTAAAGTCAAATTGCTCAATCCAGGGGTATGTTCCGGCACTTGATGCAATTCGTGATTTGGGTCTCACAAAGGTACTCACCTGCACATATCAAGCAATCTCCGGAGCAGGAAAAACTTTTGATCGTTGGCCTGAAATGATAGACAATGTAATTCCTTATATCGGCGGGGAAGAAGAGAAGTCCGAAAAAGAGCCGCTCAAAATTTGGGGAACGATAGAAAATGGAGAAATTATACCGGCAAGTCTGCCTTCAATTACAGCTCAGTGCGTAAGAGTACCTGTTACGGACGGACATATGGCCGCAGTCTTTGCTTCCTTTGATAAGGATGTTGAACTTGACGAAATAATTGACCGTTGGAAAAACTATAAGAGTCGCCCCCAGGAACTTAATCTTCCGAGTGCGCCGAAGCAGTATATGCACTACTTTGAAGAGAATGACAGACCTCAGACAAAGTCAGAGCGTGAGCTTGAGGGAGGAATGGCAGTATCTCTCGGACGTCTTCGCCGTGATACTCAGTATACAATTAAGTTTATTTGCCTTGCGCACAACACATTAAGGGGCGCTGCGGGCGGTGCGGTGCTTCTTGCGGAACTTCTCTGCGCCGAAGGCTATATGGACTGAGATAAGCAGTTTTAGAGAGATAGAGAGGGAGAATGAGATTATGAAAAATCCTGTTTTTACAGGTGCAAACGTTGCTATTGTTACTCCGCTTACTGAAAACGGCTTAAATCTTGATGGTCTTGGAGAGCTAATCGATTTTCAGATTGATAACGGAATAGATTCAATAACCGTTTGCGGTACCACGGGCGAGTCTGCCACACTCAATCACGAGGAACATTGCCGTGTGATTGAATATAGCCTGAAAAAGATTGCGGGCCGGGTTCCTCTTATTGCGGGTACAGGCAGCAATGATACTACGTACGCGTTGGAACTGTCAAAGTTCGCGGAGAGCGTTGGTGCGGACGGTTTGCTCATGGTTACGCCGTATTACAATAAAACTACTCAGCGCGGACTCATAAATCATTATACGTATATCGCGGACAGAGTTAATATTCCGATAATTGTTTACAATGTCCCATCAAGGACAGGGCTTTGTTGCAAATCGGATACTTATTTAGAGCTTTCAAAGCATCCAAATATCAATGGCGTTAAGGAAGCAAGCGGAAATCTGTCTCTTGTAGTTGAAACACTCGGCAAGTGCGGAGATGAGTTGAACATTTGGTCCGGTGAGGATGACCAAGTAATTCCTATGATGTCTCTCGGAGCAAAAGGAGTTATCTCAACGGCAGCAAATATTTTGCCGGCAGAAATGTCGAAGATGTGCCATTTAGCTCTCGATGGAAAATTTGCGGATGCCGCAAAATATCAGATTAAGCTTCATGAGATAATCTGCGCATTGTTTAAAGAAGTGAACCCAATACCCGTAAAAACAGCGTTAAAACTCATGGGAAGAGACAACGGATACCTCCGTATGCCATTGTACGAAATAGCTCCGGAAAACCGTGATTTACTCGTACGCGCCATGAAAAATATCGGAATTAAAATTGTCGGTTAGGTAGTGAATTCAAATGATAAAAATTTTACTGTCCGGCTGTAACGGAAGAATGGGCACTGCAATAAGTGAGCTGTGTCTGAAGAATAAGAATTTGATTATTTCTGCCGGTGTTGATGTAAGCAAAACCTGTAAATCCACGTATCCGGTATATACCGATTTTGACTCAGTGCGCGAAGACGCCGATGTTGTAATTGATTTTTCAAACCCTTCCGTCCTTCCTTCGCTTCTTGGATATTGTGTCGGTAAAAAGCTGCCTCTCGTGTCTTGTACAACCGGATATACAGACGACAATTTAGCAGACATAGAAAAGGCGTCAGAATCTATCCCTGTTTTTCGTTCGGGAAATATGTCCCTCGGGGTGAATATACTAATTGCTCTTGTGAAACAGGCAGCAAGGGTTCTGGGCGACACGTTTGACATAGAGATAATAGAAAAGCATCATAATCAAAAGCTTGATGCTCCGAGCGGAACAGCCGTGATGATTGCTGATGCAATCGAAGAATCCGTGTGTTATGATGCGATACGAGTTTATGACAGACACGCCTATAAGAAAAAAAGAGACCGCAATGAAATAGGAATACACTCTGTTCGCGGCGGAACAATAATAGGGGAGCACGAAGTGATTTTTGCGGGTGAAAATGAAACACTTGAGTTAAAACACATCGCTCAATCACGGGAAGTTTTTGCCTCGGGTGCGCTCAGCGCTGCGAGATTTCTCACAGAGTGCAGAATGCCGGGAAAGTATTCAATGGATGACCTCATAGCCGCGGCCTCCTTGAAAAAATAATTTGTTCAACCTGACGAAATTGATTTTTTGTTAATCAGATACTTGACTTTTAGTTTTTTCTCCTGATGCAACAAAATATAGGGTTTTAGATAAACGCATCTTACTACAGATGCGTTTATTATTTTACGGTTGCTCAGGTTTACATAATTTAGTTTACATAACTTTTTGTACAAAACTACAAAAAAAGTCCACAACTTAAGGTTGCACTTGAATTTGTCGGCGTTTTGATGTATATTTTATTTACGCAGTTTTATGTAAAGTAAATTATTTGGGAGCAGCGAAAAATGTTATCGAGTAAGAAAATCACATTTATCGGCGCTGGAAATATGGCAGGCGCAATCATAAACGGTCTTGTTTCATCAAATATAAGAAGCATATCAGATATTTCGGTATCGGACAAAAATGATGAGCATAAAGATATGTACCGCAGGCTTGGAGCCTGTGTCATGAATTCAAATTCGGAAGCAGCGGAAAATGACGGAATACTGTTTATAGCTGTTAAACCGCAGATAGTTGATTCTGTGCTGCACGAAATCAAGAATTCGATTAGAGCGTCATGTGTAGTCTCCATAGCTGCCGGAGTGTCAACGGAGCATATACGAAATATAATCGGAGACGAAATTCCGATTATACGCGCGTTGCCGAATACGCCAATGCTCATACTCGACGGAATTACAGTGCTTGCAGAAAATGCCGATGTGTCGGGAGATATTTTTGAAACCGTCAAAGATATTTTTATGGCGGCTGGAGATGTTGTCATTTTGCCTGAGTCAAAAATCAATGAGGCAATACCTATGTCGAGCTCAAGCCCGGCGTTCTTTTTCAGGATGCTTGATGCAATGGCGAAAGCGGGGGAGAACATGGGGCTTAGCTATGAGGATTCGCTGAAGCTTTCTGCAGCGGCAATGAAAGGTTCAGCAAATTATTTGATTTCGAGCAAAAAAACGCCGACAGAACTTATAAGACAGGTATCTTCGCCGGGAGGAACAACGGTTGCGGCGCTCAGCGTGTTTGATGAATTTAAATTTGAAGATTTTATTCTCAGAGCGGCTAAAAGATGTACCGAACGCGCTTATGAGTTAGGCCGGAAAGAATAAGAGATATTTGGCATACTCGGACATGCGTTTTCATATTCTGTATTGAAGTATACAGAAAGGATGTCCGAGCTGATGAAAGGAATTTCAAAGCGAAATATCGCAAATTTCAGTATTAAGAGTTTTGATGTAACAATAGTAATCATGACCGTCTGTCTCGTTTGCGGAGTGGTCATCGGTTGTGCCACATCGTTTCATATGAATGAGCCGTTTTCGTTGTTTAAGGAATATAACGTATTCTCTGAGGGTGTGTCCGTTAATTATTCTTATTTGAAGGTTTATTTTAATCTAATAAAATATCCATTGATTGTTTTTCTCTTGGGATTTACCGCATTTGGGGAGATTGCCGTACCGCTGACAGTAGCTGTAAAAGGATTCTTTATTTCCTTTTCAGTATCTCTTATGATGCACGGAAACGGTACCCACGGTCTCCTTTGTGCATTGGCGGTTTTCGGTGTACAAGCCATCATATCGGTTCCGAGTATTCTTATACTTTCGAGTGTATCATTTAGATTTTCAAAGCTATTCTCCTCACGCATGGTAATGCGCCCGCAGGTAAAGCAACAAACAATTAACGCAAGCACATACATAATTGTGTTTTCGGCTTTTTTCATCACGGCGCTTCTTTTAGCATTTATTGATACAGTCGCAACACCGTGGCTTGTATCTTTAACTGCTTTATGATAAAATAACAGGCAGAGGTTATTTATGTGTAACTACATAAGTCAGTTTGAGACGTATTTACAACAGAATAAAAAAGCATCGCAAAACACGGTAACGTCTTATATACGCGATATTACGGCTTTTAACGCATTTGAATATCTGTCCGGTAAGAAGGACATCACCAAGTGCGTCGAGAAGGACGTAACTGCATATATATCACATCTGAAGGAAGATGGTAAATCGTCTTCCACCATAGTAAGAGCGATAGCTTCGCTTCGTTCGTTTTATACATTTTTAATGACAAAGAATGCCGTAAAAACGAATCCGACAAAAGGTATAAAGTCTGAAAAACAAGCAAAAAAGCTTCCAAGAATACTTACAAACAAAGAAGTTGATTTGTTCTTGAGCCAGCCAAAAGGTGATTCGATTAAAGGCTATCGCGATAAAGCAATGCTTGAGATTCTCTATGCAACCGGTATTCGAGTGAGCGAGCTGATTGCACTCAATGTAAATGACGTCAATACATTGCTCGGTTTTGTGAAATGCGGAAAAACCAATAATGAACGCGTGATTCCGATATACTCAACTGCTGTCAGCACAGTCGAAGACTACCTGAACTCTGCACGTCCGCTGCTAATTACAAATCCGGCCGAGACCGCTCTTTTTGTAAATCTTAACGGAACAAGGATTACACGTCAGGGGTTTTGGAAGATAATTAAGTATTATCAGGAAAAGGCTAATATCAAAACGGACATAACTCCTCACGTGTTGAGGCATTCCTTTGCTGCACATCTTCTTGAAAATGGTGCGGACATTGAGGTAATTAAGGAAATGATGGGGCATTCGGACATATCTTCTACACTTGTGTATGCACAGCTCATAAAAAACAACTTGAAGAGCAGTTACATAAAATTCCACCCAAGAGCATAAAAACAAAGAAACGGAGAACTTTTACATTGTCATACTCAAACAATACAAACAAAAACAAGAAAAAACGTGCTGTTTTCAGATATTTTGAAGCATTGTACGTCAAGCTCCCTAAGATAGTCTTGATTGGCTTCATTTACTTTCTGTGCATTCTTCCGCTTTTATGCGGGGCGATTGCTTTTACATCTGCTGCTTTAAATCTTTCAACTGAAACTATCGGTTCATTCTTTTTTATAAATTCTGCATGCTGGCTCGCATCTTGGACGCCGCAGTGGGTTGCCGTCCCGCTGTTTTTAATCTCTCTTGTTTGCTACGGTCCTCTTACTGCAGGTCTTACTTATTGCATGCGAAATCTTGCAAACGGAAGTCAGGCATGGGTGAGCGATTTGTTTTCGAGGGCTTTAAGTAACGCAAAACAGGGAATTGCGCTTGGTGCAACAGATACAATCTTTGCACTCAGTTTCATTTTTTATATTTCTGCTGATTTTTCATCTCAGCAGGGAAATGCACTGTTTATATATTCTGCATTAAAAATTATTGCAATCTGTGCCGCAGTATTCTATTTCACAATGCGGTTTTATACATATGTCATAGCCGTTACATTCGAACTGAGTCTCAAAGATATATACAAAAACTCTATGATTTTCTGTGTTTTAGGATTTTTTAAAAACCTTCTCGTGTTTTTGGTTTTTGCTATTGTTATAATTTCGTTTACATCAACCCCGAGAGTTGACGTATTTCTTATAGCAACGCTCTTCTTTGGACTGTGCAGATTTTCAACAATGTTTATAACATATCCGGTAGTTAAGAAATATATGTTGCAACCGGAAAAAGAAGATAATGAAAATAAAGAGACGGCGGATTAATCCGCCGTCTCTTTATTTCTTGGTTTTGTAATGCGATAGCGGGTTTGCCTGCGCCGCCGTGCGGAGAGTATCGCTGTCCGCATGAGTGTAAATCTCTGTCGTATTTAGATGTTTGTGTCCCAAGACTTCCTGTAATGCCTTTACATCAACGCCGTTTTTGTACATTAATGTAGCGGATGTATGGCGCAGCTTATGAACTGAAATTTCGGAATCTAATCCTGCATTGCTGCAATACTTTTTCACGAGCCACTTCACGGTAGACGTGCTGATTCTTCTGTTATTTCTGCTGATAAACAGTGCCTTTTCATCCTTTATGGACAATTTATCTATTATCTTATTTCGTATGTGTGAATAGTCTTCCAATGCTTCGATACAGGCCTCATTTAAATATACTACGCGTTCTTTTCCGCCTTTGCCGACAACACGCAATCTTTCTTCCTTAATGTCGTTTACGTTTATTCCAACAAGCTCTGACACGCGCAGACCACAGTTTAAGAATAACATCACTATACAATAATCGCGTGTTTTGTTAGGACCGTCAATCGATTCAAGGAGTTTTACGCTCTCGTCCAGGGTTAGATAGTGAGGCAGTTTTTTATGTATCTTCGGGAACTCTAATTCCAATATTTTACTTTCATCAATTCTGCCGGTATTTTGTAAATATTTGTAAAATGACCTGAGTGATGATACTTTGCGTGCGCGAGATGAAGCCGACAGACCAAATTCTTCGATTTTACTGTTATGAAATTTTCTGCGTTCGGTGGACAGGTAATCGAAATACTCATAAACATCGGTAAGTTTAATTCTTTTTATAAAGTCAATATCGATATCTGAAATGTTTATTGAAGCAATTCCGTCGGTTTTCGATATTTCAGCCTCGCCGAAAATAACCTTCATATATTTAAAAAAAGTACGAAGGTCAAGCATATATTCGTTAATAGTCGCAGGAGATTTATCGTTAATCGTATTCATATAATTTGAAAACTCACGTACAAGTTCGGGCATTTTTTGCATTTCTTCACGATTCATAATATTCACCACCTAAACGGCAAAAAAACTGCGTCTCAAACACATTGTAGGACTGTCTTTAATATACCATATTCTTTAGGTTAATTCAATACCCCAAATTGAACAAAATTTTTATTTTGTTCAATTACTTCTATAAAAGCTGTGTTTTAATAACACGGCTTTTATTGTAGCCTACCCATTTCGCTTAAGTGCAATAATGGGTTCCGTCCATGATGCCTTAGCCGCAGGTATTAACGAAAATAACCCGCCGCATATAATTGATACAATTTCAGCAATTAAGAAAGTTCTTGTGCTGTATATCAGATTGAAATTCAAAATTTTTGACACCGCTGATATAAGACTGATTCCGATTGCCACACCTACTGTTCCTCCGACAAGCGCTATTATTACAGACTCTGTCACAAAGCAAATCATTACGTCCCTTGACTTTGCGCCGATAGCCATACAGATTCCGATTTCCGAAGCCCTTTCTTTTGTTGAAGAAAACATAGTATTCATAACGCCTAATCCGGCAACGCACAAAGCTATGGCAGCTACCGCGCTCATTATTACTGAAACGATTCCTGTAATAGATTTAACTTCGCCTATTTTAGATGATAAGTTTTGAGCGACATAGCCGTCTTTTTCGCATCCCTTAATTCTTGATAGATATTGTGCAAACTCATCCCCATCGGTCGAAACGCTGCATTTGATGGCAATCTGACTCAGTTCTTCTCCGTTCCGTTGCTTATTTAGCGTCGAGTACGGAACATATACGATGTCTGGCAAATTTCCTCCCAGAATCTGATTGAATCCGTCTTTTTGTGCCTGAATAATTCCTACGATAGTGTATTTATCGCTTATTCCGTTAATACTGAGTTCTATATTTTTGCCGACTATATTCTCCCTATGATAACTTTTTTTGGCAAACTCAGCATCAACTATTGCTATTTTTCTTTTTCTCTCAATATCAGATTCATTTGGCAGTCTTCCGTGGAGAGTTGATATATTGTATATTTTATCTGAGTTGCTCCCGATTCCTATTAATACTGCGCTTGTATTAGTTTTGTTGATTTTATAGCTTCCGTATTGTGCAACAAACGGCATTGTCTCCGTAATTGTGTTGAATCTGTTTTTAAGCAACTGTGCATCGGAGGCATATATAGCTTTTGAATTACCGCTTCCCTGATATACAGAAATTCCGTCAAGACCGAATTTTTCTATCTCGTCAACTATAATACGCTCCCCGCTGCTACCTATTGTTGAAACCAATATAACGGATGCAACACCTATCATGATTGACATTGCCGTAAGCATGCTCCGCGTTTTGCCTCTCAGAGTATTTAGAAAGGATACCCTGAGAATATCATAAAAGTGCATATTCTACCCCTTCAGCTTAATTTTAGCGTTTTCCATCTCGGCAACAGGGTTTAGTATCACCAACGTATCATCGGTAAGTCCGCCTTTTACTTCTGTCTCATTATCAAGCTCGTAGCCGAGATATACAAAACGTTTTTTTGCACAATTATCTTCCACAACATATACAAATTCACGATTTTCTTCATCTTGCAGCACGCAGTTATATGGTATAGTCAATGCGGAAGTTACAACATTAGCAGAGATTTTCGCGTTGACACTAAGCTCGGGTTTGATTAGCTTGTCTATATTTTCGATGTTTACAAGTGCCTCTATATAGGTTTCCCCCTGCCCTGTCATTAATGAATTTTGTCTTTTTGCTACGGGAGATAATTCTGTTACGACCCCTCTGTACTTTTTTGTATCAAACGCATCCGAACTTATTTCAACTTTCTGACCTTTTTCTACTTTTGAGGAGTATCCTTCCGGAACCATTGCGCTCACATAAAGCTCGTCAAAATCAGAAACAGAAAAGATTTTTGAAAGAGGCGTTGCCCTGCCACCGTCTTTAACGCATACGGACGTTACAATGCCGTCTATCGGCGATAATATATGACAGTCTTCTGTTGATGCCGTTTCTGCAAACTTTGTTATATCTGTTCCGTCCGCTAATTCGAAACCATATTCTTCAAAGACCGAAATAACTTTTTCTGCTGCATTTTCATAGCCGGAAATATCAACTCCATCAAAGTTGGGGTTTTTAAATTCGGCTAGTATATCGCCTTTTTTTACTTTATCGCCTGTTTTGACATATACCTTTGTAATATTGATTATACTGTCAGGGTATATATCACGTCTGTTCCCTTCTTTTATCCGTCCGGCTGCATTGATGTAGTCGTATATATTTTTTCTTTGCGGGAGAGTGGTTTCCACCTCGTAAACACTCTCTTTTGAATTATTCGGAGAGAAAAACCACATAATTGATATTATTAAAGCAGTACAAATTATTGCAAAAATGCTTTTTTTCAAATTTTTCCCTCCTAATATCGCATATTTAATTAAATGCGGTAAATATTATCACCTATCAACTATTGGAGTGATTAAATGAGCTTTATTGCCTGCGTGAGTAACTGTATATATCAGCAAAACGGAATTTGTAAACTAAAAAAAACCGCACCGCAAGGTGTGCCGTCTGATTCGGGCTGTATTCATTATATCCCGAAATCCTGTTCTAAATACGATGATAATTCATTAAAAAATAAAGGACGTACACAAAACTAAGTGTACGTCCTAAATAAAGCCTTATAAGTTTTATTTGCACTCATTCAGAACCGCTTTGCAAGCCTCTGCGGATTCTCTGAACAGCTGGATTTCTTCGTCCGTGATATTAGGCACGAGCACCTTTTTTGCTCCGTTTGAGCCTATAATTGTCGGGAGTGAAAGCGAAACATCGGAGACACCGAACTCTCCGTCGAGAACAGTGCTGACAGTCCTTATTGTATCGCTGTCCCGAAGAAGTGAATCAACGAGTGTTGCAACGCAAACGGCAATTCCGTAATAAGTCGCACCTTTGCGCTTAATAATCTGAGCTCCGCCGGTCTTGATGTCCTCAAGAACGTCAGTCTTAACTTGGTCGGTAAGTTCAATTCCGTTTGACTTGCAGTAATCCGCAATTTCAATTCCGGCAACGTGAGTGTTGCTCCAAAGCGGAACCTGTGAATCGCCATGTTCTCCGATAATATAGCCATGGACATTGATTGCATCTATATCAGCAAGCTTTGCGAGCGCACTTCTGAAACGAATTGTATCGAGTGTTGTACCGCTTCCGAGAACCATACCCTTGGGAAGGGCTGTCCACTTCGTTATCATGTAAGTGAGTATGTCAACGGGGTTTGCTACAACAAGGATTACGCCACCGTTGTAATGTTTCATAATTTCTGTTGTAACACTCTTTGCTATTGCTGTGTTCTTTTTTGCAAGGTCAAGACGTGTTTCACCGACTTTTCTGTTTGCGCCTGCGGCAACCACGATGACGTCGCAATCCTTAACGCAGGAATAATCCCCTGCATATACATCCATCGAACCTATGAACGGAAGTCCGTGTGCAATGTCAGCGGCTTCGCCGATTGCCTTGTCTGTATTTACGTCTATTAAGACAAGCTCCGAACAAACCTTCTTAAGCGCAATCGCATATGCTGATGCCGCGCCTACAAATCCGGCGCCTATTATAGCTACCTTTGCTTTTCTCTTTCTCATAACTTGAACAACCTCTATATCATCATTATAAAAAATCTGAACCAGCTAAAAGCAAAGGGTAATTACACCTTTGCCTTTGCCATATCGGCGAGTGCCTTAAATGCTGCCGGGTCGTTATGTGCCATATCAGCGAGCATCTTGCGGTTAATATCAACACCGCTTTTCTTAAGACCGTTCATAAAACGTGAATAATTCATTCCGTTCTGCTTTGCGGCCGCAGAGATACGAGTAATCCAAATGCGGCGGAAATCGCGCTTTTTGAGTTTGCGTCCGACATATGCGTATGTGAGGGATTTCATGACAGCCTGGTTAGCCATCTTGAAATGCTTTGATTTTGCACCCCAATAGCCCTTAGCGAGCTTTAATGTCTTTTTTCTTCTTTTGCGCGTCATCATTGCGCCTTTTATTCTTGCCATTTTAAAAGCCTCCTATACTGTTGATTTATTTATAAGGTACTAAACGCTTAAGTGTTGCTTCATTGGCGTCAGAAGCGTATGCTGCGTGACGGAGGCCTCTCTTAAGCTTTGTGCTCTTCTTGTTAAGGATATGACGTCTGTTGGCACGGTTGATCTTAACTTTGCCGTTTTTTGTAACCTTAAATCTCTTAGAAGCACCACTGTGAGTTTTGATTTTAGGCATTTGTATTTCTCCTCTCGTATATGTTTTGTTAGTTAGCCTTCGGTGGAACTTTAGATGTCAGAAACATTATCATCTGACGACCTTCAAGTTTTGGAATTTTGTCAACATTGCAGAACTCTGCACATCCGTCCGCGAAACGTTTGAGCAATTCTGTTCCGAGGTTTGTATGCGCAAGCTCGCGCCCCTTAAATCTCACCGCAACTTTGACTTTGCAGCCGGATTTAAGAAAACGTATTGCATTATTCATTTTAACCTCGAAATCATGCACGTCAATACTCGGCGTCATACGGACCTCTTTTACGTCTATAACGCGCTGATTCTTTCGTGCTTCTTTTTCCCTTTTGTCTTGCTCAAATTTAAATTTACCGTAATCCATTATACGGCACACCGGAGGGGTGACCTGCGGTGCAATCTTAACAAGGTCAAGACCGCTCTCGTCCGCCATTTTGTTCGCTTCACTGAGCGAAACAATACCGACCTGATTACCTTCGGCGTCTATAAGCCGTACTTCTTTGTCGCGGATTTCTTCATTGATTTGATGTTCTAACTTGCTGATACTAAAGCACCTCCAAAACTAAAAGCACGGGCGACAAACCCGTGCTTCAAAAACAACGCAAATACGGCGAACCGAAAAACGATGTTAACCTTTTCGCTGAGCTAAAGGTGAGGACGGGACTGCCCTACTTTCTTTTAACATCAAACAGTATATCACTTTACACGGCCTGTGTCAAGAATTACCGAAAAATATTTAACAATTTTTTTATTGATTTATTTTTAATATCGCGGTATCCTATATAGTATAAAGGAGTGTGTTATTAATGGACAGCAAATTTGGTGGAAATATAATCACAATTACAGATGAAGAGAATAATGAATATGAATTTGAGCATCTTGATACTATAGAGATTAATTCTAAGCTTTATCTCGCATTCATTGAGGCGGACAGTGATGAGGATTCCGAGGATGCCCTCGAAACCATTATACTCCGTTTGGACAAGGATGAAAACGGCGAAGAAATTCTTTCCACTATTGATGATGAAGACGAGCTTGAGGCTGCCTATAATGCTTTTATGGACAGTATGTATGAGGAAGATGACGAATAATTAGGACATGTGTATTATTGAATACACTCTCATGTCATGGTATAATAAGTACATCTTATAAAACTACCCTGCTCTGTTCGTGATATGCCATTTTAAACCCACATTACAATCACGGGATTCCGTGCTTCCCGATTAGATAGCAGGCCTCCCGGAGCACTCTTTGAAGTGTTTTGGACGTTGGAAGCTGTGAAAATCGGGAGAGGAGACCCACCTGCTCTCGTGCAGGTTATAAACTGGCATACACGGCAGTTGCGGGGAATTATATTATACAGCAGGTATTGTAATGAACAGCATGTTTTTTCAAAGGCTTTCAAGCTTAATAGGTGAAGACAAAGTTTTTTTGCTTTCTCATAAACACGTTATGATTTTCGGTGCAGGGGGCGTCGGCGGCTATGCTGCGGAGGCCATTGCGCGTTCAGGTGTCGGAAAGATTACGCTCATTGACTTTGACGTAGTAAGCGAATCTAATATAAACAGACAGCTCTGCGCCCTGACATCGACATTTGGAAAGTACAAGACCGATGTTTTGGCAGACAGAATAAGATCCATTAACCCTGATGCTGTCGTTACATCGGACAAAACAAGGTATACCGCAGAATCATCTGAGCACTTTTTGTCCCTAAATCCGGACTACATAGTAGATGCAATAGACAGCATAACGGACAAAATACATTTAATTTGCGAAGCGAAAATGAGAAGAATACCAATCATATCATGTATGGGAGCGGGAAACAAACTCGGAACAGATTTCGAATGCACCGATATCTATAAAACAAGCGTTTGTCCGCTTGCAAAGGTTATGCGATACGAACTGAAGCGCCGAGGGGTTGATTCTCTCCGAGTTGTATATTCAAAGGAATCCCCGCAAAAAAGGCTCCGTACTCCCGGAAGTGCCGCGTGGACCGTCGGTTCTGCCGGACTGAAAATAGCCGGAGAAGTAATATGCGACTTAATAAAATGAGGACATTTGGAATGTCCTCATTTTTATTTATATAATTTTGAAGTAGTCCACAGCGCCCTTGAACAATTTACTTTCCTTATTTCCGTTTATATTCTTGTGGAGGTTAGTCCCCATTCTTTCGCTGTGAGCCATTTTACCGAAAACCCTGCCGTCAAGTGATGTGATTCCCTCAATCGCCATTACCGAACCGTTCGGGTTCACATCAATATCCATGGAGGGATTGCCCTGCCAATCACAGTATTGCGTCATTACCTGTCCGTTTTTAATCAGCTCCGAAAGAATTTCACTGTCGCACACAAACTTCCCTTCACCGTGCGATATCGGCTCGGTAAGCAAATCATCCACGTTATAATACATCATCCATGGTGATTTGTTTGATGCGACACGTATATTGACAAAGCGCGATTGATGACGCCCTATGTCATTGAAAGTAAGCGTCGGGTCTTTTTCGGTCGTTTTTGTTATAGCTCCGTACGGCACCAAACCAAGCTTAATAAGTGCCTGAAATCCGTTGCATATTCCGCCGATAAGTCCATCCCTTGAATTGAGGAGCGAATGAACGCAGTCTTTTATTTTTTTATTTCTAAAAAATGCGGCTATCAGCTTTGCTGAGCCTTCCGGCTCGTCTCCGCCCGAAAAACCTCCGGGGATAAAGATTATTTGGGATTCTTCTATTCTCTCGGCAATTCTGTCCACCGATTCCGATACGTCCCTCGCGGTGAGATTTTTAATAACCTCTATTATCGGTTCAGCACCTGCATTCTCAAATTGCCGAGCTGTGTCATATTCGCAGTTTGTTCCCGGGAATACCGGGATAAGAACTTTCGGACGTGTATGACTTATACCAACGTGCATACGCTCATGTGCCGAATAAGATATCTTTTCAATATCAGAGCCCTTGATTTCAGATTTTGTTCCGTAAACGCTTTCAAGTGACGATTCGTAGATTTCGGAAAGCTCTTTTCCGCAAACCTCTTCATTTTTGAATCTAAATGAATATTTTTCCGTTGTCTTACCGAGCAGAACACCGATTTCTTCGCAGTCATCGGTAAGCTCGAGAACGAAGCTTCCGTAATTGTATTTGAAAACATCACCCAACTCTAAATTCTCGGAAAATTTAAATCCTATTCTGTTTCCTGCCGCCATTTTTATGACTGCTGCGGCACAACCGCCGTATGTCGGTGTATATGCGCTCAGAATCTTTTTCCCGCTTATCAAACGATTAATGAGCAAGTGTATTTTTTTCATATCTTCCGCATTCGGGAGACCGTTCTCATTTTCACGGGGCGTAACGAGAACAACTCTCGAACCGCATTTCTTAAATTCGGGAGATATTACATCATTGCTGTCGCATGTGGTTATAGCGAAAGATACGAGAGTGGGAGGAACGTCAATATTCTCGAAAGAACCGCTCATAGAATCCTTTCCGCCTATTGCCGCAAGCCCTAAATCGAGTTGGGCATCAAGAGCGCCTAAAAGCGCAGAAAATGGCTTTCCCCACCGTCTCGGTTCATTGCCGAGTCGCTCAAAGTACTCTTGGAACGTAAGGTAGCAGTTATCTGTATATCCGCCTGCGCATATAAGCTTTGAAACCGACTCGACAACGGCAAGATACGCTCCCGTATACGTGTTCTTCTCGGTAATAAATGGGTTATATCCGTATGCCATAACCGAGCATGTATCTGTTTTTCCGCTGAGAACGGGAATTTTCGCCGCCATAACCTGGGAAGGTGTTCTCTGATACTTTCCGCCAAACGGCATGAGAACACTACCCGCTCCTATGGTTGAGTCAAATCTCTCCGAAAGTCCGCGTTTTGAACATACGTTTATATCTGACGCAATGCTTTTAATTTTCTCCGAAAAGTTTTCAACGGATTCCGTTTTCTCGACGGATTCCATTTCGTTGACATATACATCGGCGTGCTTCGTTGCGCCGTTTGAATTTAAGAAGTCGCGCGAAATGTCAACTATTCTTTTTCCGCACCAATCCATTGAAAGACGGTTTTTGTCGGTAACTTCGGCAACAATCGTTGCTTCGAGATTCTCATTCTCAGCAAGCTTCATAAATTCTGAGGCATTATCTCTGTCCAATACGACAGCCATACGCTCCTGTGATTCGCTTATTGCAAGCTCGGTTCCGTCAAGTCCGTCATATTTCTTTGGTATCGCATCCAGATTTATTTCAAGTCCGTCCGCAAGTTCACCTATTGCAACCGACACACCGCCGGCTCCAAAGTCATTACACCTCTTAATAAGCTTTGACGCCTGCTCGTTCCGGAAAAGACGCTGGAGTTTTCGTTCCTCAGGTGCATTTCCTTTTTGAACCTCTGCTCCGCAGGTTTCTATTGAGCTTTTGCTGTGTGATTTAGATGAACCGGTAGCTCCCCCGCAGCCGTCGCGTCCCGTTCTTCCTCCTATCAAGACTACAACATCGCCCTGCTTGGGCTCTGTGCGCATAACATTTCTCTCGGGAGCCGCGCCGACAACAGCGCCTATTTCCAAGTGTTTTGCCAAATAGCCGTCGTGGTAAATTTCATCTACAAGCCCCGTTGCGAGTCCTATCTGGTTTCCGTAGGAGCTGTTGCCTGCAGCAGAGGTTGTGAGAATCTGCCGCTGAGGAAGCTTTCCTTCAAGTGTCTTATCTGCCGAAACAAGCGGATTTCCGCCGCCCGTAACACGCATTGCCTGATATACGTAAGAACGTCCTGAAAGAGGGTCTCTTATCGCACCGCCTATGCACGTGGCAGCACCGCCGAACGGCTCGATTTCGGTCGGGTGGTTGTGTGTTTCGTTCTTGAAGAGAAGGAGCCATTTTTCTGCTTTTCCGTCGACGTCTACGTTGATTTTAACTGTACACGCGTTTATTTCATCGGATTCGTCGAGATTTTTAAGTATGCCTTTTGACTTTAAATACTTAGCGGCGATAGTGCCTATATTCATAAGTGTAATAGGTTTTGTTATATTTAACTCATCACGCACGTTCATATAACGCTCAAAGGCCTTTGCAACATTTTCATCCTTAATAACCGCATTGTCAATTTCAGTAAGGAATGTGGTATGTCTGCAATGGTCAGACCAGTATGTGTCTATAACTCGAAGCTCGGTAAGAGTCGGGTTTCTTCCCTCTGCCTTAAAATAATCTCTGCAAAAAACTATATCGTCTTTATCCATTGCGAGTCCATACATGGATATGAGTTCAATGAGCTCCGCGCCGTCTTTTTCAATAAAACCGTCAAGAATCGGTACGGTACTCGGCAATTCGTAATTTGAGTCAAGCGTCTCCGGAAGTGCAAGGGATGCCTCTCGGCTCTCTACAGGGTTAATTATGTACTTTTTAATCTCGGAAATATCATTTTCCGAAAGCACCCCTTCCATAACATACAGTTTTGCAGTTTTCACCGTCGGCCGTTCCGATTTTGAAATAAGCTGAATACATTGTGCCGCAGAATCAGCGCGCTGGTCGAACTGTCCGGGCAGATACTCAACCGCAAAAACGCGCAAACCGTCTAAATCAATTTCATCGTATACGATGTCAAGCTGCGGCTCCGAAAACACTATATTCCTGCTCTCGTCAAAAAGCTTCTTCTCAATTTTTTCAACATCGTAGCGGTTGATAATGCGAAGAGACTTCAACCCCTTTATTCCCAAGAATGAAATGATGTTCTTTTTCAGGGAATTGGCCTCAGACGCATATTCGGGCTTTTTTTCAACATAAATCCGATAAACCATATAAGAAAAACCTCCGTTATACTTCCGTGTTCAGCAAATCAAGTGCTTTCTTTCCGATATCTTTTCTGTAATACATACCTGTGAAGCTGATTCCATTAACAGCTTTGTAAGCATTGTTTACGGCGTCTTTCAGATTCTTTCCCGTTGCCGTAACTCCGATTACGCGTCCTCCAGAGGTAACAAGCTCACCGTCCTTTATTGCTGTTCCGGAATGATATAATCTTGCACCGTTGAGAGCATCGCGGTTAATTGAAATCTTTATTCCCTTTTCGTACTCTGCGGGATATCCGCTGGATGCCGTCATTACACAGCATGCAGCTTCGTCATAAAACTCAACATCGACATCTTCAAGTGTTTCATTTTCGGTATGAATCATTATATCAAGCAAATCACTTTTCATAAGTGTCAAAACCGACTGTGCTTCGGGGTCTCCGAAACGGCAGTTGTACTCTATGACCTTTGGACCGTCTTTAGTTAACATAAGACCAAAGTATAAGCATCCCTTGAATTTTCGACCCTCGCTATTCATTGCGTTTATTGTCGGAATAAAAATTTTTTTCATACACTCATCTGCGATTGCACTTGTATAATACGGATTTGGAGCTATTGTTCCCATACCGCCCGTATTCAAACCTTTATCCCCGTCAAGCGCACGTTTGTGGTCCATGGAAGATACCATAGGCTTAACTGTTTTGCCGTCCGTAAATGCAAGGACAGACACTTCCGGGCCGACAAGAAACTCTTCAATTACAACTGTTCTTCCGCTTTTTCCGAACACCTCGTCTTCCATCATTGAGACGACTGCTTTTTCGGCAGCCTCGAAATTATCGGCAATTATAACACCCTTGCCAAGCGCAAGTCCGTCAGCTTTTATGACAATCGGAAAGTTCGAATGTCTGAGATATTTTATCGCCTTGTCTTTATCGCTGAATGTTTCATATTCTGCGGTTGGAATACCGTATTTTTTCATGAGTTCCTTTGAAAAAGCCTTGCTTCCTTCTATTATTGCAGCATCCGACGACGGACCGAAGCATGGTATCCCAATGGCATGAAGGCGGTCAACTGCACCCATTACAAGAGGGTCATCAGGTGCGACAACTGCAAAATCTATGGCATTTTTTGATGCAAAATCAACTATTCTGTCCAAATCGCATGCAGCTATGTCGACGCACTCGGCGTCTTCTGCGATTCCGCCGTTACCCGGAAGTGCAAAGATTTTGTCTACATTCTTATTCTTTTTAATTGCGGAAATAATCGCATGTTCCCTACCGCCTCCGCCTATAACCAGAACGTTCATATGAAACTCTCCTTTAACATATCAGTGATGGAATAGTCTTACTCCCGTAAATGCCATGCTGACGCCGTGTTTATTGCATACATCTATTACAAGATTATCTCTCTTTGAGCCTCCGGGCTGTGCTATATACGAAACACCGCTTTTTACAGCTCTGTCAATATTGTCAGAGAATGGGAAGAATGCGTCCGAGGCAAGGGAAACCCCGCGTATATTGGAAAGCCATTCTTTCTTTTCTTCCTCGGTCAGCGGTTCTGGGCGAACCTTGAAAAACTCTTTCCAAATGTCATCTCCGAGCACATCCTCGCAGTTCTCGGAAATGTACATATCTATTGCATTATCCCTCTCAGGCTTTCCAATTCTGTCAACAAACTGCAATCCCAAAACCTTGGGATGCTTTCTTAAATGCCATATGTCAGCTTTGTTTCCGGCAAGACGTGTACAGTGAATTCTTGACTGCTGTCCTGCGCCTACGCCTATTACCTGACCGCCCTCAGCATAACAAACCGAGTTTGACTGGGTATATTTAAGTGTGATAAGTGCTATCAAAAGATCGGTTTTTGCAGAATCCGGCATATTTTTATTTTCAGTAATGATATTGTCAAGTGTGGACTTGTCAATAACAACGTCGTTCCGTTTTTGTTCAAATGTAATTCCGTATACCTGCTTCTTTTCCATTTGCTCAGGTACATAATTCGGGTCTATTTCAATTATCGTATAGGCCCCTTTTCTCTTGCCTAACAAAATTTCAAAAGCCTCTTCCGTATATCCGGGTGCGATTATTCCGTCCGATACCTCTTTTGCTATTACAGATGCTGTTGAAGCATCGCATACATCACTAAGTGCGATAAAATCCCCGAACGACGACATTCTGTCAGCACCGCGTGCGCGTACGTACGCACATGCAAGGGGAGAAAGTTCTGCGTCGCCGACAAAATATATATTTCTAAGTGTATCATCAAGCGGCAAGCCAACCGCCGCTCCTGCCGGGCTAACGTGCTTAAACGATGTCGCTGCCGGGAGATTAGTTGCCTCTTTTAGTTCTCTTACAAGCTGGTATGCGTTCAGTGCGTCAAGAAGATTTATATATCCCGCACGACCGTTTAAAACCTTAATTGGAAGCTCACCGTCTTCGACATATATTCTTGCGGGAATTTGATGTGGATTACATCCGTATTTAAGCTGTAACTCTTTCATCTCTATCACCTCATATTCTTGTTGATAATACGCGTTTCGGTCTCTCCGCTTTCGATTGAGACAAACTTGACGACGAGTGAAACCCTGTTGTCTTCATTTAGACTGTTCCACAAATCAATGCTGTATGTATCTATATCGCCGACAATATCCATTCTTTTCGGTTCCCCGCTAAATGATGGGATAGGACTTCCGTCGGAGTTATATGTATGTATAAGATGGCCTGTTCCGTTAAGCGCTCCGGAGTAATTGAAAAAGTTCCTGATACAGACGGAATTGTCCCCGTCAAAGCTCTTTAATATAGATAGTTTATATGTCAAGTTGTTTTCCTTTACGCTAATAAGTCCGCTGATACGCGGTGTGTAATTTGGGGAATCCGGTTCAAACTCGCGTGTGTTTAATGCGTCTTCAAAACTTTTTCCCATATTCAAATAGTCGTAGATTGTGTCCGTCTGATTTCCGTTTGTAACTATCAGGCCGTCATCAATTTTCCGCACCGCGTTATAGATTATAAGGGACGGGTCAATAAGCTTTGACGGCTCAAATGCTTCTGTGTGAAGAACGCCGTCATTTTCAATAAAAATTCTGTTTCTGCTGTTCTCGCTGCGTCCCATTATGAAATATGCAATTACGGCTTCTTTCCCGCTCTCTGATTTTCCGAGTATTATTCCCCTCCCGGGATAAGCATTGTTTTTCAATTCTTCATATATCATGATTTTTCTCCTTAACTATATGCCTGCATACCGTCTCCGTCGCCTGAGGCAGTATTTTCCACTCTGCCTCCTCCATTACTTTCCTTTGAAGGGTTTCCGGAGTGTCCGAATCAGATACCTCCACGGCTTTTTGCATTATAATTTTCCCACCGTCGGGTATTTCGTTTACAAAATGCACTGTAGCGCCGGTTACCTTTACACCATAAGAAAGCGCCGCTTCATGAACTTTAAGACCGTAAAAACCTTTTCCGCAGAATGACGGTATCAGTGAGGGGTGCACATTTATGATTCTGTCTTTGTAATGCGAAACAAACCTTTTGCTTAGTATTGACATGAAGCCTGCAAGAATTATTAGGTCAATATCATTTTCTGCGAGTACTTTTAGAATACCATATTCAAACTCATCCTGCGTGCGTCCGCTCTTTTCGATTACAGAGGTTTTGATTCTCGCACGTTCCGCCCTTTTTAAGGCAAACGCATCGCATTTATTTGAAATAACAAGAACTATTTCGCCGTTTCTGATTCTGCCGTCTTTTTGAGCATCAATCAGTGCCTGCAAATTCGTACCGCCTCCGGAAACAAGGACGGCAATTCTTGCCCTCAGCATATCTCTACGCCCTCTCCGCCTTTTTTTATTTCCCCTATTATGTAGGCATCTTCGCCGCTCTCTCTCAATATGGAAACAGCGGTATCAGCATATGCCTTACCAACAACGATACTCATTCCGACCCCCATATTGAAAGTATTAAACATATCGCGTTCGGGAATGTTGCCTTCAAGCGCTATAATATCAAACAACGGATTTTTTCTTATTGATTTTTTTTCAATAACGGCTCTGTATCCGTTCGGTAACGAACGCGGAATATTCTCGTAGAAACCACCGCCGGTTATATGAGAAACCGCCCTCGGTGCAATTTTTTCGGCAAGCGTAAGTACGGGTTTTACATATATCTTGGTAGGCTCAAGAAGTGCTTCCCCGAGAGTTTTACCAAGCTCTGCGCTGTATTCGTTTATTCTTCCGCCGCTTCCTATTCCGAACACTTTTCTGACGAGAGAAAAACCGTTTGAATGAACGCCCGAAGACGGGAGTGCGATTATTGCATCACCGTCATCAATCAGTGAATTGTCAAAAATCTTCTCTTTATCAACGACACCGACCGTAAATCCGGCTATATCGTACTCATCCTCGGGATAAAAGCCCGGCATCTCGGCCGTTTCGCCGCCAACAAGTGAACAACCGGCACGGACGCATCCCTCAGCAACACCTGAGACTATATTAGCAACTCTTTCCGGGATGTTTTTTCCGAGTGCTATGTAGTCAAGGAAAAACAGCGGTTTTGCGCCGCAGCATATGACGTCATTTACACACATGGCTACGCAGTCTATTCCTACCGTGTCATGTTTATCAAGTAAAAACGCAAGCTTCAGCTTTGTTCCTACGCCGTCTGTACCGCTTACAAGCACAGGCCTTGATATGCCTGTCAGGTCGAGTTCAAACAGACCGCCGAAGCCTCCGATTCCGGACACGGTTCCGGGTGTAACAGTTCTTGCAATATGCTTCTTCATAAGCTCTACCGCTCGGTATCCGGCAGTGATATCAACACCCGCGGCAGCATAACTTTCAGACCTTGATTTCTCGCTCATTTGTCATTCCCTCCTGTCAGTTACTCCTTACCGTTCCAGCAATATGTACAGAGCTTGCACGGTTCGATTCCGATTGCCTCTATTATTCCCTCAAGAGATTGAAACTCGAGAGAGTCGAATTTAAACTTTTCACATATCGTTTTTCTCAAATTTTTCCCGCGCTCTGTATCTGCGTCGATGTATTCATCGATATGGTTAAAGCCATCTTCTCCCTCAAGCGCAAGGATAACCCTGCGTGCCAAAAGCTCCATTTCACTGCGTTCACGCGAAAAGTTCAGATACTTACAGCAATACATTATCGGCGGACATGCCGAACGCATATGAACGCTTTTAGCTCCGTTTTTATAGAGAAACTCAACCGTTTCGCGAAGCTGTGTGCCCCTGACTATTGAGTCATCAACAAACAGGAGGTTTTTATTCTCAATAAGCTCATGAACCGGAATCTGCTTCATGTTTGCTATTTTTTCGCGTTCTTTCTGGCTTGTGGGCATAAAGCTTCTCGGCCATGTCGGCGTATATTTAATAAACGGCCTTGCAAAAGGTATCTTGCTTTCGTTTGCATATCCTATCGCGTGCGGTGTCCCCGAATCAGGAACGCCGCCGACATAGTCAATGTCGTCCGTTCTTCCGTGTTCTTTATCGTTTCGTGCCATAATTTCACCGTTTTTGCAGCGCATTACTTCAACGTTTACACCCTCGTAGTTGGATGTAGGATAACCGTAATACGACCATAAAAAGGAACATATTTTCATCTCTTTGCCGGGTTTATTCAGCACGTCAATTTTATCCGATGTTATGTGAACGATTTCACCCGGACCAAGCTCACGCATATCTTCATAGCCGAGTTTTTTGTATGCAAACGACTCGAACGAAACACAGTATCCGCCGTCTTTTTTTCCGATTAAAACCGGAAGCCTGCCAAGCCTGTCCCTCGCAGCAATCAAAGAACCGTCGTCTTTCAATATCAAGAGCGTAACTGAACCGTCAATTACACTTTGTGCAAACTTAATTCCCTCACTGAAACTGCCTTTTTGATTTATCAGCGCCGCTACAAGCTCTACGGAATTAACTTTTCCTCCGGTCATTACATCAAAATGACCTCCGCTGAACGAAAGATATTGCTCGATGAGTTCCTCACGGTTATTTATGAGTCCTACCATACACAACGCGTAAATTCCTATATTGGAGCGAATCAACAGCGGCTGCGGGTCAGAATCGCTTATACAGCCTATTGCCGATGTTCCCTTCATTTCCTCAAAAACATTTTCAAATTTTGTTCTAAACGGAGAGTTCTCAATATTGTGTATTTCGCGCTGAAGACCGATTTCTCTGTCAAATGCCGCAATGCCGCCGCGCCTTGTTCCTAAATGCGAGTGATAGTCAGTTCCGAAAAACACATCCGGAATTACATCGTTTTTACCTAGTGCGCCAAAAAAACCGCCCAATTATATCGTTCCTTTCCGAAAATTATTTACCAAAAATTCTGCCCATCATTTCTGCATAGGCTTCCTCTACGCCGCCCATATCTCTGCGGAAGCGGTCTTTATCAAGTTTTTCATGAGTTGCACTGTCCCAAAGTCTGCATGTATCGGGAGATATTTCATCGGCAAGCAGAATTGTGCCGTCTGAAGTCTTTCCGAACTCAATCTTGAAGTCTATTAAATCAACACCGATAGATTTAAAGAAATCAAGAAGGTATTCATTAATCTTAAACGTATAGCCGGAAATTGTGTTCAGATCTTCCCTGGTGGCCCAGCCGCAGGCGAGTATGTGGTAATCGTTTACCATCGGGTCGCCGAGGTCGTCGTTCTTGTAGCAATACTCAAGTGTGGGACATAAAAGCTTAGTTCCCTCTGCGACTCCGAAACGCTTGGAAAACGAACCTGCCGCGACATTTCTGACGATAACCTCTAGCGGAACGATTGAAACCTTCTTCACGACAGTTTCCCTGTCATTTAGCTCCTCGACATAGTGCGTGGGTAAACCTTTTTCTTCGAGTTTTTTCATGAGGTAGTTCGACATTTTATTATTTACAACGCCTTTTCCGCGGATTGTTCCTTTTTTCAATCCGTTGAAAGCCGTAGCGTCATCCTTGTACGAAACTATGCAATATCTCTCATCATCTGTTGCAAAAACCTTTTTTGCTTTTCCCTCATATAATTGTTCCAATTTCTTCATTTCTTTAGCTCCTTAATTATTATATTTTTCGGAAATTTCGCAATCTGCTTCTGCAACTGCGTTTTTCATATCTTTTCTCATCTCGGCAATTCTTTCCGAGAGCTCAGCGTCTTCCAATGCAAGAATCTGTGACGCAAGGATTGCCGCATTTTCGGCTCCGTCAATGGCAACAGTTGCAACAGGTATCCCTGACGGCATTTGAACGGTTGACAAAAGCGCATCAAGTCCGTCAAGCGTCGATGACTTTATCGGTACACCTATAACCGGGAGCACAGTGTTTGCCGCGATTACGCCTGCAAGATGCGCAGCCTTTCCGGCAGCCGCAATTATTGCCCCGTAGCCGTTTTTTGCCGCAGCGGACGAATACTCCGCAACTGCGCTCGGAGTCCTGTGAGCCGACATAACGTGAACCTCAAACGGAATTTTAAGACATTTGAGCTTTGCAAAAGCCTTTTCCATTGTCGGCAAATCGCTCTTACTTCCCATGATAACCGCAACTTTTTTCATTGCTGATACCCCCTAAACATATATTTAAACTAAAAAAGGGCAACTCAAATAAGAGTTGCCCAGGCGGTCGGCTTAAATAATAGTCGTTACACTGTGTTAATTCACATATTCCGCCAGTAACTGACTACGCCTTGATATTATCATATTTGACTGTTTTTGTCAAGTTTGGAATCGGCTTTTGCGGTCATTCTCGGGTTGTTGTCGAGGATTTCCCATCCTTTGAGCGGGAGTCTCTGCATCGCTCCGAAAATCCTGATTGCGTATCCGGGATATTTCCTTTCCATATCCAGGACAAATTCTTTAATTTCCCGGCGCTTTGTATTACCGTTTGCCGGACATGGGTTCTTGACTATCGGCAAATTCAGTCTTTTTACTGCTCCTCGTATCAGATATTCATTTATGTATAAGAGCGGGCGTATTTGCCAAAGTTTCTTTCGGTCAAGATAAGTTACGGGAGAAAAACATGATATCCTCCCCTCATATATTTGCGATAACAGAAACGTTTCAACTGCGTCATTAAAGTTATGTCCGAGGGCAATCTTATTGCATCCGAGTCTTTTAGCCTCATCATGCAATATCCCCCTCCTCATTTTTGCACACAATGAGCATGGGTTTTCTTCCTTCCTTATGTCGAAAACAATCTCAAAAATATTGCTTGGAACAATGCTGTACTCTATTTCATGTTCCTCGCAGAAATTTCGTATTTCGTCAAAATTTGAATTTCCGGGGTCCGAATCCACAGTTATGGCTTTCAAATCAAAGCTCTTTGTGTAAAACTTCCCAAGCTCTGACAGAGCAAGAAGCGTAAGCATCGAATCCTTTCCGCCTGATACGCCGACACCGATAACATCACCGTTTTCTATCATTTTGTATTCGGCTACGCACTTTCGGGTTAAACTGAGTATACGCTGCATAGTATTTCCTCCGTAAAATTTAAATTGCAAAATGAGAATACAAGAGAATACGTAAGAATGTAGGAGAATTTAAGAGTTTTTGGAATGTAAATTGAAAAACATCAAAAAATGTGTTGACAATTCCCGCCAAAGTATGTAAAATAATAGACGTTGCAATGAGATTATATACTAAGTAACGGAAAAAGGGAATATATTTTATACTCTTTTTTTCCGGATACTTAGAAAATTTCATTGAAAATTAAATTACGGAGGTTGAAACGATGTCAACTTTTATGGCAAACGAGAAAACCGTTACTCGAAAATGGTATATTCTCGATGCTGCGAATAAGCCTCTCGGCGCAACTGCAGCTCAGGCTGCCGTTCTTCTTCGCGGCAAACACAAGACGGATTACACACCGCACGTAGACTGCGGCGATTTCGTAATCATTGTAAACGCTGCCAAGGCTGTACTCACAGGAAACAAGCCCACGCAGAAATATTACCGCACACATTCGGGTTATGTAGGCGGTCTCAAAGAGGTTCAGTACAGAATCCTTATGAATGAGAAGCCCGAGCTCGCTATGGAGCTTGCTGTTAAAGGTATGATTCCGAGAAACGTTCTCGGACGCAAGGCTCTCGGCCGCTTAAAGATATTTGCGGGTGCCGAGCATTGCCATGCTGCTCAGAAGCCTGTCGCATTTACTTCTTATGAAGCTGAGGGGGTAGAATAATGTACACACCTAAGAAACCTTATTTTTACGGAACAGGAAGAAGAAAATCTTCCGTAGCACGCGTTCATGTTTACCCCAACGGCAGCGGAAAGATTACGATTAACAACCGTACTATCGACAATTACTTTGGTCTTGACACACTCAAGCTCATAGTTCGCCAGCCGCTTGTTTCAACAGATATGCTCGATAAAGTTGATATCGAAGCAACTGTTATCGGCGGAGGATTCACAGGCCAGGCCGGTGCTATCCGCCACGGTATTTCGAGAGCTCTTCTCA
>CAKSEF010000018.1 GCA_934446465.1 uncultured Oscillospiraceae bacterium | reverse complement strand
TATTCATTTGAATGATAAAAAAAGACTTGATGTTTTGCTGGTAGAACGCGGGCTCGCTCAAAGCAGAGAACGTGCAAAAGCCATAATAATGAGCGGTAATGTGTTTGTTGATTTACAAAAGGCCGACAAAGCAGGGGAATCCTTTCCGTCAACGGTCAATATAGAAGTGCACGGAAACGAGAACGCATATGTCAGCCGCGGCGGTTTGAAGCTTGAAAAAGCACTTGATTTTTTCGGCGCGGAAGTAAAAGGAAAGACTGCTATGGATGTCGGTGCGTCAACCGGCGGTTTTTCGGACTGCCTGCTGCGCCGTGAAGTAAAAAAACTTTACTGTATTGATGTCGGCTACGGTCAGCTCGCATGGTCGGTCAGATGCGACAGCAGAGTTGTTTGCATGGAAAGGACGAATATCAGGTACGTTACGAAAGAGCAGATACCCGACACTATCGAGCTTGCGGTTATTGACGTTTCATTTATTTCACTTAAGCTTGTTCTGCCTGTTGTCAGGGGTTTCATGTCTGATGACGGCGAGGTCTATTGCCTTATTAAACCGCAATTTGAGGCCGGCAAAGAAAATGTGGGAAAGAAAGGTGTAGTGCGTGATTCCGCCGTACATGAAGAAGTGCTCAGGGGATTTATTGCAAACGCAAACGAAGCGGGCTTTTCGGTCCGCGGAATAACCTTTTCTCCGATAACGGGCCCCGAAGGAAATATAGAATTTCTGGGAAGTCTCACGTGTATGCCGGATTCCAACGAGGATATCGATGTGAAATCTATTGTAGAATCTGCTCACGAGCAGTTGAAAGGGTAGATGAGGTCAAATGAACAATGTTTTGCTAAACCCAAATCCCGAGCGGGATATTAACCTTGAGTGTGCAAAGAGAGCGGCGGATTTTTTGAATAAACACGGCGTCCGTGCGCTGATACCCTCCGATATAGAGGGAGCGGAAAAAACAGGCATTGAGCTTGTTTCGTTTTCCGAAGCCGCCCAATATGCGGATATGATAATATCTTTTGGCGGAGACGGCACTTTGCTTCATACGGCAAACCAGGTTGCGCATTTAGGCGTTCCCGTTCTCGGAATCAATATCGGGAGAATCGGGTATATGGCAGAGCTTGAATCAAATGAGCTTGAGTATCTTCAGAGAATTTTGGACGGGAACTACACGATTGAAAACAGAATGATGCTTGACGTGTCTGTTCGGCGCAACTCCGAAACAGTGTATCACGAAACCGCACTCAATGACGCAGTAGTTTTAAAAACAGGCCTGCTGTGGAATATAGATATGGATATATATGCCGATGAAATGTTTATTTCCCATTACAGCGGAGACGGTGTTATTGTTGCAACTCCTACGGGCTCTACGGCGTATTCATTGTCGGCGGGAGGGCCTATAATAGACCCGACCTCAACCAACATCACCATAACCCCCGTATGCACACACGCACTTACGGCAAAACCGATTATTCTGTCTCCGTCGAGGGTTGTAAATATAGTTCCGCAATGTTCGGAAAACGGAGCCATTGCAGTCAGCACAGACGGCGCGGACGGATTTAAGCTTATTCAGGGAGATTCGCTTGTACTGAAGAAGTCAGACTTTGTTACGAAACTTATACACGTCAAGAATACCAATTTTTATGATGTTCTTTATTCAAAACTATCTGACAGGAGGTTTGACTGATGAAATCACGCAGACAGTCAACATTGTTGAAGTTGATTGAGAAGTACGATATTTCTACCCAGTCCGAGCTGACCGAATATCTCAACAAAGAGGGATTCAATGCAACACAGGCAACAGTCTCGCGGGATATAAAAGAGCTGAGGCTTGTGAAGGCTGTCGGCGAAAACGGAAAGAGCAAGTATGCCGTATCACATTCGAGCGATAACTACGGCTTTTCGGAAAGACTTGTTACCATATTCAGAGAGAGCGTGTTGTCCTACGACAACGCACAGAATATAGTCGTACTTAAAACAATGCCGGGACTTGCGTCGGCGGCATGCTCGGCTATCGACACCCTCCAAAATGCAGATGTTGTCGGCACTCTTGCAGGTGATGATACTGCGTTTCTCGTTTTCCATTCGACAAAAGCGGCGATTGATTTTTGCGAAAAACTCGGGGATATGCTCTCTTGATAAATTAGGAGTGATTTCTTTTGATTAAGCTTCTTCACATTGAAAACATAGCCGTTATCGAAAGATGCGATATTGAATTCAATAAGGGTTTTAATGTGCTTACCGGTGAAACAGGCGCGGGCAAGTCAATAATTATCGACTCTATCGGTGCTGTTTTGGGATATCGCACAACAAGAGATATAGTCAGGTCCGGCGCGCAAAAAGCGAGTGTAACCGCCGTTTTTGACGGTGTAACATCGGAAATTAGTTCTTGGATTTCCGAAAACTCTTTTGACTGCGATGACGAAAACCTTATAATTCAGCGCGATATCTTGTCTGACGGCAAAAGCTCCGCAAGAATTAACGGAAAGCCGGCAACAGCTTCACTGTTGAAGAATCTCGGAATTTTGCTCATAAATATATTGGGTCAGCACGACAGTCAGCTCCTGCTTAATCCCGAATCGCATGCGCTTTTTATAGACAGATTCTCGTCTTGTAATGAGTATGACGAAACCGTAGAGGAATACAGAAAAGTATTTGATGAACTGAATAAGAAAGAAGCGGAGCGAAAGAGTATTGATATGGATGAGAGCGCGAAGGCGCGTCAGATTGAGATGCTTTCATTCCAAATTGATGAGCTTGAATCGGCAAACCTCCGCGAAAATGAAGATAATGAATTATATGAGCGTCAGAAGATTATGCGTGAAAGTGCAAAAATATCGGAGCGCATTTCGGAGGCACATATTGCGTTTTCGGGAGATGACGGGTTTGACGGCATTACATCGGCACTGTATAAGGCTTCGCACGCGCTGTCTTCTGTCGGGAATATCTCGGAGAAGCTGTCTGCGCTTTCGGATTCAACATCGGAGCTGTATTATTCGGCAGAGGATATTGCTTCAGAATTGAGAGATATGCTTGAAGGACTCGACTTTTCCGAACAGGATGCAAATGAAGTAGAGAGTCGTCTCGATCTGATTCATCGCCTGAAGCGGAAATACGGCGGAAGTGTTGCCGAAATGCTCAAGTATTTGGATAATGCAAGGTCGGAGCTTGAGAGTATCGAGCTTTCGGGAGAGAGGATTGCGGTTCTTGACAAGGAAATATCACAGCTGAAAGAAAAAGCACAATCACTTGCTCAGAAGCTGTTTGAATTTCGCAAGAGCAGTGCGCTCGAATTTGAGAGCCTTGTCATGCGCGAGCTCAGAGAGCTTGATATGCCAAATGCAAAGTTTATTGCGGATGTGCAAAGAACCGAGGAATTTAACGAACGCGGAAATGACAGAATAGAATTTTTGCTTGCACCGAACCTCGGCGAAGCAGAGAAACCGCTTGAGCGCATTGCGTCCGGGGGCGAGCTTTCAAGAGTAATGCTTGCGCTTAAGAATGTTCTTGCAAAGGACGATTACGTTGAAACACTGATTTTTGACGAAATTGACACGGGTGTCAGCGGACGTGCCGCGCAGAAGATTGCCGAAAAGCTTTATAAACTGTCAATTACAAAACAGGTATTATGCGTAACCCACTTGGCTCAGATATCGGCAATGTCTGACACACACTTCAAAATTGAAAAAAAGGAACATGACGGCAGAACCTTCACAAGCGTTACTGCCCTCGATGACAACGGCCGTGCAGAGGAGCTTGCGCGAATTACAGGCGGAAGCAAAATCAGCGCAACCACAATAAAAAATGCAGAGGAAATGCTTGAACTTGCACAAAAGGCAAAAGCGGCATTAAAGAAATAATAACGACTAAAAAGCGATGCACCCCAATTAACTTTTGGGGTACATCGCTTTTTATGGACAAAACAGAGAAATCGAACAAATGCGATGCTTCTGTTGCTAAATTTTAAACCTGCCAAGTCTCAAAGCGTTTAAAACCACTGTTATCGAGCTCAGAGACATTGCGGCGGCGGCAATCATCGGATTAAGAAGAGGTCCGCCGAAAGCAAATGCAACTCCGGCCGCAAACGGTATGCCGATTATGTTATACGCAAAGGCCCAGAAGAGGTTTTGCTTGATGTTTCGCGTTACCGCGGATGAAATCGATATTATCTTCGGGATATCAAGAAGTTCGTTTTTCATCAAAACAATATCAGAACTTTCTGCGGCAATGTCGGTTCCGGAAGCAACCGTAATTGCCACGTCAGCAGTCGCGAGGGCGGGAGCGTCATTTATTCCGTCTCCGACCATGCAAACAGTTTTCCCGCCTTCCTTTAGTTCTGAAACTATGTTGCTCTTGTCGTTTGGCTTAACATTGCTTCGGACATTCTTGATACCGACCTCGTTTGCTATCGCACGGGCGGTATTCTCGTTGTCACCTGTGAGCATATAAACGTCAATGCCGCGTTTTTTTAGCTGAGAAATACATTCCTCGGCATTGTCCTTAAGCGGGTCGGATATGGCAATTACTCCGACTGCTTTGCCGTCTGAGGATACGTAAACAGGGGTTTTGCCGTCGCTCGCAAGTTTATTAAATATCGAGTCGAATCTGCCGAGTGTGCCCGCACCGTCAGAGTTTCCGACAAAAACTTTTTTGCCGTTGACAGAAGCGGTTACTCCGCAGCCCACTTCATATTTGAAATCATCACATTTCGGTATTTCGAGTTCTTTTTCATTTGCATATGTGATGATTGCCTCGGCTAATACATGTTCTGAGGCGGATTCGCACGATGCCGCAAGCGACATAAGTTCATTTTCGTCAATGTCTGAAACGATATCAGTAACGCTCGGACGTCCTTTCGTTATAGTGCCTGTCTTATCAAGCACCACTATTTTTGTTTTTGATGCGTGCTCAAGCGCGGCGCCGTTTCTGAATAGTATGCCGTGCTCTGCCGCATTTCCGGTTCCGGCCATTATTGCTGTCGGCGTTGCAAGCCCCAAGGCGCACGGGCACGAAATTACGAGTACCGAGATGAATATGGAGAGTACAAAGGAAAACTCTTTTCCTGCAATCATCCAAGCTATTGCGGAAATTAGTGCGATTGATATTACAATAGGTACAAAATAACCTGCAACAACATCAGCAAGGCGGGCAATAGGTGCCTTTGATGCCTGGGCCTCGGAAACGGTTCTTACTATCTGGGCAAGTGTCGTGTCCTCACCGACCTTTGATGTGTAAATTTTTATATATCCCTCTCGGTTAATACAGCCGCCAACCACTTCACTCCCGCTCTTTTTCGGTACGGGCATGCTTTCACCCGTAATCATTGATTCGTCAACTGTTGTTTCTCCGAACACTATAACCCCGTCAACAGGTATGCGCTCGCCGGGACGTACAACTGCTATCGTACCCACCGTAACGTCTTGAATTTTAACATCAATTTCTTTATCGTCGCGAATTATACGCGCTGTTGCGGGTGTAAGTGAGACTAGCTTCTTGACCGCATCGGATGTTTTTAAGGTCGCGCGCTTTTCGAGGAATTTGCCAAGCATGACAAGCGTGATTATCATTGAGGCGGATTCAAAATACAGACTGTGAACCATGTGTTCATGTCCGAGAAAAACAAGAACGGATGAGTAGATGCTGTAAGCAAGCGCAGAAAAAGTGCCTATGGCGATTAAGGTGTCCATATTAGGTGCGCGCCTTATGAGGGTCGAGAATCCCGAAGAATAGAATCTGCGGCCGCAGACTACTACGGGAACGCACAGAATGAATTGGAGTGCGCACAGCGTTTTGGGATTCGAAATGAATTGTGGCAGTGTAAATAGCCCGATCATGGGTCCCATCGCAAGTATAAACAATACGGCAGCAAAAGAAACCGCAACAATAAGACGTCTCTGCTCAGATTTAAGTTCCTCGTCTTTTTTTACATCATCATCCTCAGTCGGAAGGGCGGCTTTATAGCCCAAGGAATTGATTATTCCTATTATGTTCTCACAGGATATTACGGATTCATCGAAAACAACGGAGGCGGTTTCCGCAGGTAGATTAACCGATATGCTCTCAACACCGTGGAGCTTTTTGACATTGTTTTCGATATTCTGCGCACAGCTCGCGCAGTGCATACCTCTTATGTTTAATATTGTTTTCAAAAAAACACCTCACTTTTGAGTAATCTTAGTATGCTGGAAAAATGATTGCACATACTAAAATTCAGATTAGTTTATTTTAAGGAGAATTGTGATGAATTTAAACGGAACAGAAACGCTTATAAATCTTGCCCGCTCTTTCGCCGGAGAAAGTCAGGCACGGACACGATACCATTTTTACGCATCTGCAATGCGAAAAGAGGGACATGAAGCTCTATACAGAAGAATCACCGCCATTGAGAACAATGAACTCGCTCACGCCAAAGTATTTATGAACTTCTTGACAAGCAACAGCGATTTCGGATTCAACAATATAGATATAAGTGCGGGATACTCGTATAAACTCGGAACGCTTAAGGTGAACCTCGAATCTGCCGCCGAGGGAGAAAATGAAGAAGCAACCATAGTATACCCCCGATTTGCGGAAATAGCAAGAAAAGAAAAATTTCCTGAAATTGCAGCCACATACGAACTTATAGCAAAGGTTGAATCGGAACACAATAAAGTTTTCACGGAAATGGCAGAGAGGTTTGCAAACGGTACTGTTTATAAACGTGAAAAAGAGGTATTGTGGCGCTGCGAAAACTGCGGGTACGAATATACGTCAGAAAGCGCATTGGAACGATGCCCGCTGTGTAATCATCCTATTGGATATATGACTGAAATCAAATAAAAAGGCGGACAATATCCGCCTTTTTTATTTTGATATTTTTCTCGATTCGAGGTAAAAACGCTTATCCCAAGCATGACCCATTGAAAAAGCCTTGCGGGGGAGAGCTCCGTCTCGTATAACAGTAGGGAAAAGTGTCGATTTTTCTATTGACGGGAGTAAAAAACCGACATTTTTGCCGTCCGCGGAGAGCTGACGCACAACATCCTCTCCGTGTATGTAATCTACGCTCCCTCCGTAATTTTCCAAATAGGAATCGATAAAGTTCTGCACAGAACCGACAGTTAAGTTGGATGACGGGTTAAGGATTCCGATTCTTTCTTCTGAATTTCCGCAAATCAGAGTGAAAACCTGTTCTGCTGAATCAGAAAGTTCATAATGGTGGGAAAGTTCATTCTTTAAATCCGCAAAATCAACACCGAAAACAACGCGATGTATGGCCTCAAATTCGAGGGCGTCATCATGAAGATTAACAATCTCGGTGAGCGCAAAGCGCGCAGGATGTGAGTTTAACTCCGAGCTCGGAAGTGTTTTCTTAAGACGTTCCCAACACTCTTTGGCAGTCGCAAGGGAGTGGTTTCCGTCTCCGACCGCGAACAGAAGCACACCCTTTTCGGACTCGCCGTATTTTTCCGCAAACTCTTTATATGAACCGAGCTCTGAAATAGCACGGTCTATTCTTTCGGATTCTTCGTCATCTACCCAGTAGCCGATTATGCTTCCGGAGTTTTCCATAAGCCGAAAATCATATGCTTTTTCAAAAGAATCCTTTTTCTGCGCCAAAGGTTCAATAACTGTTTTTTTAATATCATCTATTAGAAGCATTATGTGGGGGAGTTCAAGAGGCGCATGCTCACGCACCTTAACACGCGGGGGAATGCGTTCTAAAACTGTGCCTTCCGTTGCGCGTATCTTTGACTGCGAACCTTTGGAGTAGTCATATTCCTCGAGGTCAACAACTCCAATAATTCCTTTTCGCGTTTTTCCGTTGCGCTGGGTCCTCTCGATATATAAGTGTTTCTTTTTCGGAGCTGAAAAGAAACCTGATGTTAAATAGGAATCCATAGTTGCGTTTATTTTTTTAATCCTCGCGGGAGTATCATTGCCGTTAAGATAGATTTCCGGAAGTGTTAGGTGCAGTGTGGAAGGGGAACTGCCGACAAATTTTGACACGTTCTCCCAGTATTCCGGTTCGGATGTGTATTGGTCGCATGCGACAACGCTCCATTTTGTAAAATCAGTTCCGACCTTCGGAAGAAGAATTTCTCCTTTTGAAAAAACACAGTTGCTCATATAAAGAACCTCAATTCGCCTTTAATATTTCATTTACTCAATTATACTTTAAGGATAAAAAACAGTCAAGCTTGAGGCAAAAAGAAAAAAATTTGCTGCAGGTGTTGACATAGACAATAAATGTGGTATAATAACTATTGCAAATGCGGGAGTGACTCAGTGGTAGAGTGTCACCTTGCCAAGGTGAAAGTCGCGAGTTCGAATCTCGTCTTCCGCTCCATAACACAGCAAAAAATCAATCAGTTTAGGCTGATTGATTTTTTTGCTGTGCCCGCCCATTACGGGAGGGCTATATGAAAGAGCGGAAAACACACGTTCACCTTTTGGAGATAACAAGATTGTGCAAGGCTTTACCGCTCTGCTCATTACCATGGTATGTCGTACATCGTAAAAGAGTTCACAATTAAATGATTGATATTTTCTTTGTGTTGTTGTACAATATAAGTCGCAAAAGCATTTAACTTGTATCGGAGGATATAATATGGCAATAGTTTCACCATCTATTTTATCGGCTGATTTTGCAAACCTTGAAAGAGATATGCTGCGCTTAAAGAATGCGGGTGCGGATTGGGCACACATAGACGTCATGGACGGCCATTTTGTTCCGAATATATCAATCGGTGCACCTGTTGTTAAAGCGCTGTCAAAGGTGAGTGATTTGGTGCTTGACGTGCATCTCATGATTTCAGACCCTTTGTTCTACATTGATGACTTCATAAAAGCGGGAGCGGATATAATTACGATACATAAAGAGTGCGATTCCGATATAAGAAAAACACTCATGAAAATTAAGGAAGCAGGAGTTAAGTGTGCTCTTTCAATTAAACCCGGCACACCCGTGTCTGAAATAGAAGAATACATCGAATTGCTTGATATGATACTTATAATGACTGTTGAACCCGGTTTCGGCGGACAGAAGTTTATAGAAAAATGTTTGCCGAAAATAGGGGAGGCGAAGAAATTGATTGATTCCGCAAATCCAAAGTGCCTGCTCGAAATTGACGGCGGTGTAACTTGCGAAAACGTTGCGGCAGCAAAAGCCCTTGGAGCAAATGCAATAGTTGCGGGGTCTTCCGTGTTCGGCGCGGAGCATATGGAAAAGGCAATACGTATTCTCGGCGAGTGAGGTATTCCGAAAGGACGGTAAAAGTTTTGCAAGAAAAAAAACAGAGCTTTTTTAAAGGCGCTTTGATTCTGTCTGTTGCGGCGGTTCTCGTAAAGGCGATAGGCGCAATATTTAAGATACCGCTGATGAACATAATCGGCGGCGACGGCATGGGCTATTTCTCCAATGCGTATGACATATATATGCCCGTATACGTAATTTCAAATGCGGGGCTTCCCGTTGCAATAGCAAAAATAGTTGCGGAAAGTGTGTCTCAGGGCCGATACCGCGACGCAAGAAAAGCATTGAAAATAGCAAATGAAATTTTCCTGATAACGGGAACTGTCGGACTCTTAATACTGCTTTTCGGAGCAAAGGTGTTTACGGAAAAGTGGATACAGAACCCCGGAGCATATCTTGCCGTAACGGCAATGGCACCCACGGTATTCTTTGTCTGCCTCACATCGGCGTATAAAGGATACTATGAAGGCTTGCAGAATATGTATCCGACCGCCATAGCCCAGGTAGTTGAAGTTGTCGTAAAGCTTATTTTCGGACTCGGTCTGTCAATGGGTGTGTACAAGCTCGGCATTTCACAATACACCGCTACATCGAAAGTTTTCGGGAAAGCCTTTAATTCCTTTGAGGATGCAGAAAAGCTGATACTGCAGGTGGCAGCGGCAGCGGCCATTCTCGGTGTTGCGCTCGGCGCTTTCGGAAGCTGGCTTTCGATATATCTAAGGCACAGATGGCGCGGGGACAATATTACAAATGCGCAGTTGTCTATGCCTCAAGAAGACACTTCATCGAAAAGTATAGTGAGAAAAATTGTGAAAATAGCACTTCCCGTGGCACTCGGCTCATGCGTCGGTCAGATTACGGGAGTAATTGACCTTCTCTCTATAATGAACCGATTACATGATGCGGTTAATTCGGGTAAGGACATAATTTTGTCAATGTATAACGGGGCTGTACCTTATACGAAAGATGCGGCAGATATACCGAACTACTTAAACGGATGTTATAAAGGCATGGCGGTTAATCTGTATAATCTTATTCCGACATTTACAGTGGCGTTCGGCGTAAGTGCATTGCCTGCGGTAACTGTCGCGTGGTCGGAAAAGAACCACGATTCACTGAAAAAGAATGTTGAAGCCGTGCTCAGAATGACGATGCTTCTCGTCTTGCCTGCGGGAATAGGAATGTCCGTGTTGTCGAGAGGAATACTTACGCTGTTGTATCCGCTCAGAGCCGAAGAGGTCTCAATAGCGGTGCCGCTACTCTCAATTCTGGGTATTGCCGTTATTTTCGCCGCATCATGTTCTCCGATTAACAGCATGCTCCAAGCCGTCGGACGTGCGGATTTGCCAGTGAAAATAATGATTGGGTGCGCGTCGTTCAAGCTTGCATTCAATTATATTACGGTTGCGATACCTCAGATTAATATTCGCGGCGCCGCAGTAGGAACACTTATCTGCTATGTCGCTATAATGACAATCAGCCTGTTCTTCCTGCTTAGAATTACGAACCTGAAGCTCAACTATATGACAGTGTTTGTTAAACCGCTGATTTCCGCGTTGCTCTGCGGCGGCGGTGCGCTTATAACCTCGCTCATACTTGAGAAGTATGTATCGATTAAGCTCGCTACGATATTCGGAATAGCGGTCGGCGGAGTAATCTACATCGCTTCACTCGTGCTTCTCCGCGCCATAACGGAAGAGGATTTAAAAATGCTTCCTAAGGGAGATAAATTGGCCGCATTTTACAGAAAACTCCCGGGAATTAAAAAATAGAGATAATGGCAATAGAAGAAAAAGCAAAGCACAGGGAAAAATGCCCCTGCGCTTTGTTTTTCAATCTTGACAGAAAGGTGCAAACGGGTTATTATGTTCTTATGGAGGGGAGAAAAATGAAAATCAAGGATGGATTCGTTCTTCGTCGTATACTTGATGATGCAGTTGTAATTGCAAACGGCGATGCAAGTGAAAATTTTCATGGCATGATTAAGCTTAACGATTCCGGTGCGGACGTTTGGGAATGGATTTCGCAGGGCCTCTCGGAGAATGAGGTCGCCGAAAAACTTGCACAGAAGTATGAGATAGATTCGGAAAAAGCACTTGCAGATACCCAAAAGATGATTAAAAAGATGACGGAAACGGGACTTCTTGAGGTATGAGTGAAAGAACTATTGAGCAGGTGATTCGGGATGACGGAAAATTCGTCTGCACAACCTCGGGAATTAGCATGCTTCCGCTTTTTGCCGACAGGCGGGATACCATAATTGTAACACCTAAATTCGGCAGATTGAGAAAGTATGACGTTCCGCTGTACCGCAGGGACGGGGAATATGTCCTTCACAGAATAGTAAAGGTGCTTCCCGATTCATATGTCATTTGCGGAGATAATTGTGAAAACTATGAATACGGAATAACGGATGACCAGATAGTGGGCGTTTTATCGGCTTTCTACCGAAAGAACAGATATTGCACAACTAAGAATGTTTTTTATCGGCTGTATGCGGTTTATACAGTCAATACGCACAAGCTCAGGAGGCTTATCAGGAAAGTCATCGGCAGAATAAGAAGGATTATAAAATAGATGTTTTTATTTTGAAGAACAGCGCGGTGTTTCGCCGCGCTGTTCTGCTCTATGCACTGAACTTTTTTGAAAAAGATCGCTTAGTTGGCAATTAAACGGTTTTCGACTATCTGAAATATCGATAGAATCAAAAGATATAAAGAAAGCGCACGGGATTTCAACCTTAATTCAGGTTGAATCTCCGTGCGTTTTCTCTACATGTACGGTAATTTATTTCTTCGATTTGTCCGGAACAAAGAATATAAATACCAGTGAGCTTATAAGCAGGGCAAAGGGATAGATAAGATACGGAATTATATCAAATGAGGAAATTGAGTGTTCAAGTGCGGTAACCGCAGAAACGGCAACCAATATTTGCGCGCCGTAGGGAATAATACCTTGGAATATACAGGAGAAGGTATCGAGAAGGGATGCTGTCTTTCGTGGAGAAATGCCATAAGTCTCCGACATCTCCTTGGCAATCGGGTTTGCCATCACTATCGCAACGGTGTTATTTGCGGTGGAAATGTCCATCGCGCCAACCAAAAGCCCCATTCCGAGCTGACCTCCGCGGTAACCGCGGAAAACGCGTCTTATGCCTTTGAGCAACGCTTCAAATCCGCCGTGCTCGCGTATAAGTGCGCAGATTGCGGAAACAAGTATTGCAACCATAGCCGTTTCAAACATTCCGGATACTCCCGCACCCATGCTTGTGAGCAGGTCGATTGCGGGGACAGCACCCGTTGCAAGCATGATTACGGCGCCGGAAACGATTCCGATGAGGAGAACAACAAATACGTTGATTCCGATAATGCCGCCGATAAGAACGAGAACATACGGTATAACTTGAATAAGATTATATTCCTCAATAACAGCTCCGCTGACATCTTGTTTCGACGAGAGAATCAGTATGGAAATTAACGCTAGCAACGCCGCAGGCAAGGCTATTTTGAAGTTTTCTCTGAATTTGTCTTTCATTTCACAACCCTGACCGTTGCATGCCGCGATAGTCGTATCCGATATGAAGGACAGATTGTCGCCGAACATAGCTCCGCCTACGACCGAGCCGATGCAAAGAGGGAGTAAAAAGCCGGAGGCATCCGAAACGGAAACCGCAATAGGCGCGATAAGTGTAATTGTTCCGACTGAAGTTCCCATCGCAAGGGATACAAAACAGCTTACGCAGAACAGAACCGCAACTGCGTATTTTGCGGGGATTACAGAGAGAAGAAAATATGCAACGCTGTTTGCACTGCTTCTTCCTACAACACCTACAAAAATACCCGCCACCATGAAAATGAGAATCATGGTAATTATGTTTTTGTCGCCTACGCCTTCTCCCATTATTTTGAGCTTGTCGTCAAAACTGAGTTTTTTGTTTTGCAGGCACGCCACAAGTAAGGCTACGAGAAAGGCCACTACTATGGGGATATTGTAAAACCCCATCGGAATTCTCAGAACATACTCAAACAGTATTCCGAGACCAAGATAGAGAACCAGGAAAACGCCAATCGGCAAGAGCGCCAAGGGGTTACTTTTTTTCATGAAAACTACCTCCACGTCGAATAAAAAGCATCCGCAATTTCGGATGTTACTATAAGAATTTACACGATTCAGCAGAATTTGTCAAGTTATTTCGTGAAATATTGACATATTATGCTATAATATATCTATTACGGTGATAGAGGACGTGTAAATTATGAATATAATTGCTCAGGGATTGGGAGTTGTCGGCTTGATTTGCGCCGTGATTTCTTTTCAGCAAAGAAGCCACCGCTCAATAGTGCTGTTGCAGATAATGTCGTGCGGTGCGTTTTGCGCGCACTTTGCCATGCTCGGTGCGTATACCGGAGCTGCACTCAATTTGATAGGAGTCTTTAGGGCAGTTGTTTTCGTAAATAAGGGGAAGAAATGGGCAGACAGCAGAGCTTGGCTGTTTCTGTTTTGCGGAATGTCCGTTGCCGTCGGGACTTTTTCGTGGAACGGCTTCATCTCGATTCTGCCCATTCTCGGAATGATTTGCACAACCGTCGCGTTTTGGGTGAAAACTCCGAAATACGTCAGACTCATAGCACTTCCGAGTTCACCTCTTTGGCTTGTATATAATTTGGTCAATAAATCATATGCAGGAGTTGTAACAGAAACAATCAATATGGCTTCAATCATCATAGCAATGATACGTCTTGATTACAAAAAGAATGACAACTGAAAAGAACCTCGGAATCAGTGTTTCCGAGGTTCTCTTTTGTATTTACATCTTTGATTTCAGTACGGACACCATATCGGTCTGTTCCCATGGCAGTGAGAGCTCGGGTCTTCCGAAATGACCGTATGCCGCAATCTGACGGTATATCGGGCGGAAAAGATCGAACTTCTCTATAATCTTTGTCGGACGCATGTCGAATGAGTCTGTAACAATTTTTGAAATCTCGGAATCCGGGATAACGCCTGTGCCAAAGGTATCAATAAACACCGAAACCGGGTGCGCGACACCTATCGCATATGCAAGCTCAATTTCACAGCGCCGGGCAAGAGATGCCGCAACTATGTTTTTGGCAATATAGCGAGCCATGTAAGCGGCAGAGCGGTCTACCTTTGTCGGGTCCTTTCCGGAAAAAGCACCGCCGCCGTGCCGTGCAAATCCGCCGTATGTGTCAACAATTATTTTTCTTCCCGTGAGACCCGAATCTCCGCGAGGACCCCCGATTACAAAACGGCCGGTGGGGTTTATGAGTATTCTCGTGTCGGAGTCCATATATTCTTCGGGCATTGTCGGAAGGATAACGTGCTTTGTTATCGCATCACGAAGCGCGGGGAGAGAAATTGTATCATAATGCTGAGTGGAGACGACTATCGTATCACAGCGCTTGATTTTACCGTCCTCGTACTCGAATGTAACCTGAGACTTTCCGTCGGGGCAAACAAAATCAAGCTCACCGGTTTTTCTTACTTTTGCAAGCTGTTTTGTGAGCTTATGTGCGTATGTGATAGGAGCGGGCATGAGCTCTTCCGTATCGTTGCAGGCATAGCCGAACATCATGCCTTGGTCTCCGGCGCCGATTTTGTCGGCCGCATCACTGTTATTATCCTTGAATTCAAAGGAGTTGTTTACTCCGAGAGCTATATCCGCCGACTGCTCGTCTATCGAGGTGAGAACAGCGCATGTTTTTGAATCAAATCCCATTGCCGGGTCATTAAAGCCTATTTCCTCTATGGTTTTTCTTACGGTTGCGGGAATATCAACATAGCACTCTGTAGATATTTCTCCCATGACAAGAGCCATACCCGTTGTAACGATGGTTTCACAAGCGACCCGCGCGTTTTTGTCATTCTCGATTATCGCATCAAGTATTGCATCTGAAATCTGGTCGCAAACCTTATCGGGATGCCCCTCGGTAACCGATTCCGAAGTGAATTTGAAATTAGCCATTGCATTATCTCCAAACCTTTAGTATATTTGTACTATTACTATACCACAAATAGGCAAAAAGTCAATGGCAAGGCAAAAAACATACCCTCTGAACGCTTGTTCAGAGGGCCTTTGTCAGGTTACTATTTCGGTAAGCGCGGGATTTCTGGGTTCAACAGGTGTACAGAAGACAACTTCGGTTTCTGTTGTTCCGAATTTTTGAAATTGCAATAAAAGAGCATCGAGCTCGGATGTAGAACGCACGGCAACCTTTATAAGAACGGAATGATTGCCGGTTATGCAGTTACATTCTATTACCTGAGTAACCGTGGGAATAAAATCAAGAAATTTTTCTTTTTTTTCGAGAGAAATGCGCATTGAGATAAATGCAATTATAGTATATCCGAGCCTCTTGAGGTCAAGTTGGACTCCGTAACTCAATATAACGCCTTCGGATTCAAGTTTTTTAATACGTGCCGCGACAGCAGGCGGAGACATAAAAACTTTTTCTGAAAGCTCTTTTAACGTATACCTCGAATTTGAGGCAAGAAGCCGAATAAGCTCGTTATCAATTTTGTCCATGCAGACAATCTCCCATACAAAAAACTATCTCTGTTCATGATATCAAAAAGAAGATGAAAAATCAATAAATATGTTCCGAATAATCAAAGCTATTTTATGGAAAAACCTTTTTTTCTAAAGTGAATGTGTCATGTTGCGTTGCCGACAATATGATTATGTGCTATAATCTATTATAGTATAGGGATTGCATTGTTTTTAGGAGGGTATATGGAAATTTGCGTAGGTAATACTCTGATTATGAAGAAAAAGCATCCGTGCGGAAGTAATAAATGGCTTGTTTTGAGAACGGGTATGGATATAAAAATGCAATGCTGCGGATGCGGTAGGGAGATTATGTGCGAACGCCACAAGATAGAAAAAAATATAAAAATGATTCTTTCTGAGGAGGTAAATAAATAATGCTTTCCGAAAACAATATTGTTAAATATCATATCGGATGCACGAAAGATGATATCGGCAGATATTGCATTATGCCGGGAGACCCGCAGCGATGCGTAAAAATAGCCGAATATTTTGATGATGCGCATATCGTATCCGAGAAAAGAGGGTATGCAGTCTATACGGGAAGCCTCTGCGGAGAGAGGGTATCCGTAGTATCCAGCGGAATAGGAGGGCCGTCCGCCGCGATTGTAGTGGAAGAGCTGTCTCAGCTCGGCGTACACACGATAATAAGAGTGGGAACATGCGGAGGCATCAGCGAGAAAGTCGAGGCGGGAGATGTCGTCATAGCCGCATCGGCCATAAGATGCGACGGAACGACAAAAGAATATATTCCGGCTGAATTTCCCGCATCGGCGGATTTCAGAACAACTTTGGCTCTAACAGAGTCGGCAGAAGCACTCGGAATCAGATACCATGTCGGCACAGTTCACAGCAAGGACTCTTTTTACGGTCAGACCATGCCGGAAACAATGCCGATGAGAGGCGAGCTTAACAGCAGATGGCAGGCATGGAAGGAAATGGGTACGCTTGCAAGTGAAATGGAGGCATCTACGCTGTTTATCGTTGGTGCGTTGAGGAGAATACGCTGCGGTGCCTGTATGAGCGTCGTTTGGAATCAGGAGCGTGAGAAGTCGGGAAAATCAGCCGATGAACAGTTGAGCACCGAAAATGCAATCCGAGTAGGCGTAAATGCAATTAAAAGAATGATACAGGCAGATAAACACTGAGTTTATTTGTTATATTGACGCAGAAAAAAGAATATATCCCTATAAAGGGGAGAGTGATTTATTTGCGTCTTGAAATAAGGAGAAAGCGTAAGATTACCCCGAGAAAGAGGATATTAGCAGTATTCGTAATTATTCTGAGTGTACTCGCTTTGCTTGCGTTGATGTACAGTATTCGGTTTCAGCCAATGATACGTCAGGTGGCACAATCCGAAATAGAAAGCAGGGCATATAGCATAATAGGAGAATGTGTTGAGGAAGAATTGATTAAAAGCGGAGAGGATTACAACGACTTTGTGCATATAGAAAGAGGACAGGACGGAAAAATCACCGCCATTACGACGGACGTACAGAGGTTGAATAAATTTAAGTTAAGGGTTTCAAATACGCTGTCGAACGTGATGTTTGAGCGAACAAGCGAGACAATTTCAATTCCGCTCGGGAATCTCACGGGGATTGACTATTTAACGGGATTAGGGCCTCAGCTGCGATTTAAAATATATTGGATTTCCGGAGTTGACAGTGAGTTTGAGAATACATTCACGGAGGCGGGGATAAACCAGACAAGGCACAGGATAATGCTGAACTTCTCGATAACTGCGGGAATGATGCTTCCCGGCCTTGAAAAGGGAGTTAAGGTAACAACGGGAATATGCGTTGCCGAAACGGTAATTGTAGGCGAAACTCCGAAATTTTACGCCAAGGGCTAAAAATACTTTTGGGTCTTTTAAATTCTGCTTTTTTTTGATATACTAAGGACAAATGCAGTTGCGGAAGGTATTTGTAATGGAAGATATAAAAAATGAGATAGAACAACTGAAAAATGTCTTGCTTGAGCACAATAGAAGGTATTATGTCGAGGATGCGCCGACCGTGTCCGATTATGAATACGATATGCTCATGCGGAAGCTTAAGAAACTCGAATCGGAACACCCAGAGTTGATAACTGCCGATTCGCCCACACAGAAAGTCGGAGGACGCGCAGTTTCGGCATTTGCACCGGTGAGACATGAAGTACCGCTCGACAGCCTCCAGGATATGTTCTCAAAAGAGGAAATGTATGACTTTGACGCAAAGGTAAAGTCAGTATTTCCGGACGCCGAGTATGCAGTCGAACTGAAGATAGACGGTCTCTCGGTTGCGGTGGAATATGTAAACGGCGTTTTGACCCGCGGAGTTACGCGGGGAGACGGAATAACGGGCGAGGACGTAACGGATAACATACTGACGATTAAATCACTTCCGCACAGGATAAAATCCACACCCGAACGGCTCATAATACGCGGTGAAGTATATATGCCAAGAAAGACGTTTGAAAGGCTCAACGAGGAGCGGGAGGAACGCGGGGAAAACCTGTTTGCCAATCCGAGAAACGCCGCAGCCGGCTCCTTGAGACAGCTTGACCCGAGTATAGCAGCGGAGCGTGGGCTTGATATAATAGTGTTTAATGTACAGCTTGCCGAGGGCGTCTCGTTTAAAACGCATTCGGAATCGCTTGATTACCTGAAAAAACTCGGTTTCAACGTGAGCCCGTACTACAATGTGTTTAATACTGTCGGAGAAGCATTTGACGAGGTTATGAGACTCGGAAGCAAGCGGGATGAACTGCCTTTCCAGATAGACGGCGCAGTGCTGAAAGTAAATGATTTGAGAATGCGCGCGGAACTCGGTAAAACTTCAAAATTCCCCAAATGGGCGGCAGCATATAAATACCCGCCCGAGCAGCAGGAAACGGAGCTTCTTGACATATCCGTGCAGGTAGGGCGGACGGGTGTTCTGACTCCGAATGCCGTGCTGAAACCCGTCAGGATAGCGGGGGTAACAGTAAGTCGTGCGACACTCCATAACAAGGACTTCATAGCCGAACGCGATATAATGATAGGCGATACGGTTTTAATTCAAAAAGCAGGAGATATAATTCCCGAAGTAGTAAGAGTTGTGAAAGAGAAGCGTCCGTCTGACGCCGTGAAATTCGAGATGCCGTCGGTTTGTCCGGTTTGCGGTGCGGAGGTGTTTTCCGAAGAGGGCGAGGTTGCGGTTCGCTGCCAAAACTCAGAGTGCCCGGCTCAAAGAATGCGGCATATAATCCATTTTGCTTCGCGCGATGCTATGGATATAGACGGACTCGGCCCAGCCGTAGTCGAACAGCTTCTTGAAAAAGGTCTCATACGCGATGCTGCCGACTTGTACGCTCTTACGCAAGACTCCGTGGCAGAAATTGAGCGCATGGGAGAAAAATCGGCAGATAATCTTATAAAAGCGATAGAAAAAACGAAAGAAAATGACTTGGGACGGCTGATTTTTGCTCTCGGTATACGTCATGTCGGGCAGAAATCAGGAAAGGCACTTGCCGAGCACTTTTGTTCGCTTGATTCGCTCATGAATGCAGATATCGCGGAGATAACGGCAGTATACGATGTCGGTGAAGCTATGGCAAAAAGCGTCAAAAATTGGTTCTCGCTCAATGGTTCATTGGATTTCATAGAAAAGCTTAGGAGAGCGGGAGTTAATTTTAATTACAACGGAGAGAAAAAGGGGACGTCATTGTCGGGAAAGACTTTTGTAGTTACGGGAACTCTTGAATCCATGGGGCGTAAGGAAGCCGAAGCAAGAATAGAACAGCTTGGAGGAAAAGCATCTTCATCAGTGTCGAAAAAGACAGATTATGTAGTTGCCGGTGGGTCGGCGGGAAGCAAGCTCACACGCGCAAACGAGCTCGGAATAAGGGTACTCAGCGAAAGCGAGTTTATTGAAATTCTCGATGCAGGTGAGAACGTATGAGTAACGTGATAGATGTGCAGGTAAAAAATATCGATGAATTGCGCGACGATAAACCTAAGGAATATAATCCTGACGTGATTTTAGGGCTTGCGCCGAGAAAAAACGATGATTACGTTGTAACGAACAGAGTGGATGGTGTGTAGTTATGGAACTTTACAAATGCTCTGTAAGTACCCTGGCACATAAGTTACACAAGAGGGAAATATCATCGCATGAACTAACCGAGTATTTTCTTGCGCGCATAGAAGAACATGATAAGAAACTCGGAGCATATATAACAGTATGCAGAGAAGAGGCGCTAAAGCAGGCCGATTATGCGGACAAGCTTATAGCGGACGGTGATAGTACGGGTATTACGGGCATACCGATATCTGTAAAGGATAATATCTGTACAGAAAATTTGAAAACGACGTGCGCCTCAAAAATGCTTGAGAATTTCAGACCGACATATGACGCTTATGCAGTGTCAAATTTGCGGAATAAAGGCGCGGTTATTCTCGGAAAGACTAATATGGATGAGTTTGCAATGGGTGCGCTTGGCAAGAACTCCGCACTTTTGCAGACATATAATCCGTTAAACAATGAATATGCGGTTGGTGGGTCATCGTGTGGTGCCGCTGCGGCTCTTGCGGGCGGAATGTGTTCGTTTTCGGTAGGAAGTGATACGGGAGGTTCTGTCAGAATACCTGCATCTTTCTGCGGACTTGTGGGGTACAAGCCGAGCTACGGAGCAATCTCGAGATACGGACTCGTCTCATACGCATCAAGTTTTGACCAAATAGGTTTAATCGTCCGGAAAATTGACGACCTGATGACCGCATTGCCGGCAGTCTGCGGACGTGATTTGCGGGACATGACATCGTGTGCCGTCAATATATGCGATAACCCGCCATTGCCGAAAAAAATAAAGTTTGCGGTCATCGGTGAAATCGGCGGGGAACTGATTGGAAAGCTTTCCGATGTCGGGAAAGTCGAAAGGATTGTTTTCCCGGATTATAATAAACTTTGCGATATATACGACAGAATTGCCTGTTGTGAGGCATATTCAAATCTTTCGAGATATGACGGAATCAAGTACGGCTTTTCCGACGGTAAAACCGTTTCGGACGTAAGAGAAGGCGGTTTTGGAACAGAGGTTCTGAAGAGAATTAAGCGCGGAAAAGATTACCTCGAAAAGGGAAAATACGAGACATCATTGTCCGATGCACGGGCAGCGGTGCAATACACAGAAAGCTTATTTGATAATGCGGATATACTCGTAACTCCGCTGCATGACGGGACTGTTCCGAAAAGAGACAGTTCCGATAGCGGAAATCTTGATACACACACGGTACTCGCAAATATTGCGGGACTTCCTGCCATATCGATTCCGACGGGAGCAGATATGAACGGCATGCCTTCATCTATTCAGCTTATGTCAAGAAGATTTTCGGACAGTGCACTGATAAAAACAGCATCACTTCTGTTTTGTGGGAGGTGAAAGAAATGTCGTACCAATCAGTGATTGGACTTGAAATACACGTTGAGTTGAAAACTAAAACAAAGCTGTTTTGCTCATGTAAAAACAGTTTCGGAGGGGCTCCGAATCATCGTATTTGCCCAATCTGTACGGGGCAGCCGGGAACACTTCCGCATATAAATGCCGAAGCCGTGCGCCTTGCGTATTTTGCGGCGGCGGCTCTCGGTTGCACATCTTTTGAGGCATCGAAGCAGTCCCGAAAACATTATTTTTACCCCGACCTTCCCAAGGGATATCAAATTTCACAGAATGAACTGCCTATTGCACGCAACGGAAAATTTGAATATATCATTGACGGCGAGGTAAGAACTGTCGGAATAGATAATGTACACTTGGAGGAAGATGCGGGAAAACTCGTACATAATGCCGGTAATGAGACTGAAATAGATTACAACCGTGCGGGAGTTCCGCTCATAGAAATAGTAACGCGTCCTGATTTAAGATATCCGTCCGAAGTCCGGGCATTTCTCGAAGCTCTGCGAATCTATTTAATCAGATGCGGAGTATCTGAGTGCAGAATGCAGGAGGGGGCATTGCGATGTGATGTAAATGTTTCCCTCAGAAGACATGGAGAGAAACGACTCAATGAAAGAGTGGAAATGAAGAATGTTAACACTTTTTCAGGCGCGGAACGTGCGGTTGCCTATGAGATAGCGAGACAGACGGATATACTAAAATCCGGAAGCACAGTAGAGCCGCAAACCCGCAGATGGGACGATATACAGCGAAAAAGCTTTGTTTTGAGGACAAAGGAAAATGCGATTGATTATAAATATATGCCGGATCCCGATATTCCGCCGTATGCCGTTAAAAAATCTGAGTTGTCGGAGCTTATGAAGCGTGTTCCCGAAAATGACGTGATAAAGAGAAAACGATTTCTGAATGCAGGAATAACCCCTGCTGATGCTGATGTAATATTATCAGACACAGATATGACAGATTTTGCGGAGGAGTGCATACGGTTGAACGGATGTGCCGCCGAGTGCGCGAAATTTCTGACAAACGAGATAAGCTCAATCCGCATACCGCTTAGCGAAAGCAGGCTCACGCCGGGTCAGCTTGTGTACATAGCAAATCTCATAATCAATGGTAAGATAAACAGGGGCGGAGCAAAAGCAATAATACTTAAGCTTATGTCAGACGGCGGGAACGAAAAAGAAATTTCGCGGGATTACATATTTGAGACAAGTCAAGCCGATATGGAAAAGGCGGCAGAAGAGGTTATTTGCGAGAATGAAAAGGTAGTATCCGATTATCTCGGAGGAAAGGAAAACGCGATTGCCTTTTTAATGGGAAAGTGTATGAGAAAGCTCGGTAAAAAAGCTCCGGCAAACGAGCTTGTAAAAATTCTCCAAATGCAGATAGAAAGATACAAAAGTTGAAAGGAAAATTAAAATGAAATTTCATACTGATTTTTTGGCAGAGGATTATGCAAACTTATGTTGGTTTCAGGCAAAATGGATTTCTGCCGTCATGGCAATTCTGCTAAGCATCGCATTTACAATTACCGTATTCTCAATATTTCCGAGTGTTGCGGTAATCGCGCTTATGGCCGTCTTCTATCCGCTGATTATGTGGATAGAAAAACTGATGGTATTGAGGCGTGCAAACAAGCGTTTCTGCGCGTTCGGAACGTCAAGCGTTCTTGACCTGACTCTTTCAAAAGATGACATAACTCAGGTTTGTGCATCGGGAGAAACGAGGCTTCCGTGGCAGGACGTTTATGCAGTCAGAGAATCGGAAAGTTCGTATTATGTGTTCCTTACAAAGAGAAAGGCATTTTATTTCCCGAAACGCAGCTTTGAAAACAAAGAACACGAAAAACAGTTTATTGATATGATATTTGAGTACGCACCGGAAAAGAAAATCAAACTCAGAAATAAATGATATATGTATTGCGGAATCGGCGGATATTATGTCCGCCGATTCCTTGTTCTATATAGCATTCCCGTATCATAGTATTAAGTAAACGAACGAGGAAGGAATGTTAATCATGGAAAAGGAAAATAAGTTGATTGTAAAGTACGGACAGGCAGTAGAATATTTGCCGCCGCGCATACGAGGGGCCGCAATGAAGCTTTCGGAGAAAGAAAAGTCTTTGGCAGAAGAATTTCGTCTGCGCACGGGACGCAAACCGACAGTTGTGATAAGCGGAAAGGAAAGAGAGCTGGAATTTAACAGCGAAATAAGACACGAGGAGCTTGCAAGCGTTTTGGAACTCGCAACGAGAAGCTCAGTGCACTCTGCGGCCGACAGCATAAAAAACGGTTTTGTAACCGTTTACGGCGGGCATAGAATCGGACTTTGCGGAACGGCCGTATTCGGGAGCGGAGGGACATACATCAGAGATTTATCGTCCGTTTCGGTTCGCATAGCAAAGGAAATGCACGGATGCTCGGATGAAATTTACAACGGAATATTTTTAAACGGGCGCTTTAAAAATACGATAATTGTCTCGCCTCCGGGACACGGAAAAACAACACTGCTTCGAGATTTGGTAAGGCACATTTCAGATGAAGGAAGGCGCATATCGCTTGTAGACGAACGCGGAGAAATTTCTGCAAAGCATAGGGGAATCCCGCAATTTGACATAGGTGCGCATACCGATGTGCTGGACGGAATGGAAAAAGCCGATGCGGCGATACTGATGCTTAAAAATTTGTCCCCGGATATAATTGCAATGGACGAGTTAACAGCGGACAAAGATGCCCAAGCAATAGAGAAAATAGCAAATTGCGGAGTCGGAATACTTGCAACCGCACACGGTGAAGGGGTTGAGTCTGTTTTCGCAAAGCCACTGTATAGGAGACTCTATGATCTTGGCATATTTGAAACGGCAATATCACTTTATAGGGTAGGAGAGAAGTTTACATATAAGCTTTCAGAACTGTAAAAAAGGAGGAAGTAGTGAAATGGTAAAAGTTCTCGGGGCGGTTCTTCTTATAGGCTCGGCCTCTGTAATAGGGTTCAGTATGTCGGCAAAGCTGAACCTTAGGGTGAGAAGCATACGGGTGATTTTGAGTATGCTCGGGATAATGCGTGCTGAGATAGGACAGGCGCTTACACCGTTGCCTGAGCTGTTTGACAAGCTCGTCAGGATTGCGCCCGCACCGACGGACACTTTTTTCAAGTCGTGTGCAGAGGAAATGAGGAAAAAGAGCGATGTCCCGTTCGGGATAATATGGCAGAAAGAGCTTTTGCGTGCTGATTATCTCGGCCTCAGAAAAGAAGAAGAGGAAACGCTTTCCGAGCTCGGGAACGTGCTGGGAAGGTATCGCGCAGATGAGCAGGTTCTTGCCATTTCACATTCAATGCGCTGTCTTGAACGAATAGCCGAGACGGCAGAGCGTGATAAAATGAGACTTGGCAAGACATATGCAAAATTGAGCATTGTCTGTGCCGTTGCGGTTGTTATTGTATTTATCTGACAGGAAGTGAAAGAATGCAGGTGGATTTAATATTCAAGGTTGCCGCGATAGGTATTCTTGTTGCCGTTCTGAATCAACTTCTCGTCCGTTCGGGGAGGGAAGAACAGGCAATGCTCACGACACTTGCGGGACTTATCGTCGTGCTCATGATAATAGTTAGGGAAATCAGCAACCTTTTTAATTTGGTGAAAAGCACGTTCGGCTTTTAGGGAGAAAACATGGATGTTTTAATTAAAGTCATCGCCGTAGGCGGAGTTGGGATGTTTTGCGCGGTAATGCTGAAAAAAACATCTCCAGAGATGTCGCTTTCCGCGGCAATAGCAACACAAATCGTTCTTGTGGGAGTAGGAGCGGGAGTGATTTTCAGCGCGGTTTCGTTCATCAGAGAATTGGCCGTCAGGGCAGAAATACCCGATGAACTGATAAAACCGCTTCTCAAAGTATTGGGAATAAGCATAATTACGAGAATATCATGCGATATTTGCAAAGACAACGGAGTCAGCGCATATGCGTCCTACATAGAGCTTTGCGGCGGTGCTTTGGCGGTATCGTTTGCAATACCTATTATAATGTCCGTGCTTTCGCTCATGCTGCCATGAGGTATCAGAAATGAAAAAGTTTATTTGTGCTGTTGTTATTACTTTATTGATGACAACTTTTGCCTGTGCGGAAAATCCCGTGTTTGATGCCTCATATAACGAGCTCGGGCTTAATGAGCTTGAAGACGCAAAGCCCGATTCGGCGGACGATATAAAACTCAGCGAAAATATTTCACTTGATGACGGGCTGGCGAATATATTTGAAAGTGTGAAAAAAGGTGTGCGGGAGGCAACGGGAAGAGGGTTCAAGTGCGTTTTTGTTATAGTGGCAGTGTCTATGCTCTCGGAACTTGCAAGCTCGCTTTTTCAGGGGGAAGAAAATGCCGTTGTAAAAAGCTGCATTTCGATTGTTTCTGCAATAGGGGTAACGGCGGCGGCATCGGGGAGTCTTAATTCCGTTATGAGCCTCGGAAGAGATTTTTTGAGCGATATGGATGTGTTTTCAAAGGCGCTGATGCCGTCTCTCGCGGCGGCTGAGGCAGCATGCGGGCTTCCGGGAGCGGCAATGGTAAAATCAACAGCGGCCGTTATATTTTCGGATGTACTTATCACCCTTGTAAACTACGCACTGGTTCCGCTTGTATATATAAGCGTTTTTTCCGCAACGGCAAATGCGGCATCCCCGAATAAAACACTGCTGAAAATATCTGATTTGGCTGTAAAGACAATATCTTTAACGCTTAAAATCACACTTGGAGCGTTTGTCTCTTATGTAACTGTTGCCGGGGTTATATCAGGTAATGTCGATAAAGCGGGACTGAAGACGGCGCAATTCGCAATCGGCGGTGTGGTTCCCGTAGTCGGCGGTATTATATCTGAAGCTGCGGAAACGGTAATTGCCGGAGCTTCGCTGCTGAAAAATGCAATCGGTGTGTTCGGAATGCTTTCGATTTTGTCAGCATGTGTAGCACCGTTTATTACTATCGGAATAAATTTTTTAGTATTTAAATGTGCTTCTGTTCTTGCGTCTCCCGTAATAGGGGGCAATATATCGGAACTCACGGACAGAATAGGAACGGGGTTCGGAATGCTCCTTGCGATGAATGCCTCGTGTGCGACAGTACTTTTTATTTCGATAATAATGAGTTTATCGGCAGTGGGTGTATTGTAAAGGGCGAAATGAGGAAGAACATGGATTTTTTGCAGAATTGGGTCGGACGAATTTGCACGGTAACTCTCATAGTTGCAATATGCGGAGCGCTCACGCCGAAGAACTCGTCCGGAAGAATAGTTTGCCTTATCGGAACGCTTATAATGACGGTAGTTATTATATCTCCGTTTAAGAAAATTGATATCTCGCAAATATCGGCATATTCGCGCGAATATGCGCAGGACCTCGAAGGAAAAATCAATGTCATGCAGGAAACAAATGAAAAGACGAAAGAGGCACTCATAGAAGAGCGTCTTGCTACATATATATTGCAAAGAACGAGCCAGATGGGCGTTGCGTGTAAGGTAATGGTTTTGTGTGAGGACGGTGTGCCGTCATCCGTTTCAGTAATCACGTCGGACAGCACAAAAAATGCTGATCTGCGGAAAATGATTGAAAACGAATGTGGAATAAAAAGAATCAATTTCTCGGTAGGAAAGGTGTAAATATGAAAATATTAGGAATTATAAAAGACAAAACAGCACCCGTCTTAAAAAAATACAAATATGCAATAATCATAATGATTGTCGGGCTCTTTTTAATTTCGTTTCCAAACGGGAAAAAGGAAGAGGCAGTGTCGCAGCAAGCAACGCAAAACGAGTTTTCAACAGAGCGAATTGAAAAAAAACTTGAAAAGTCGCTGTCAGAATGCCTGGGAGTGGGGCGTGTAACGGTAACACTCACCTTGAGTTCGGGAAGTGAAAACATATACGCCGAGGAAGAACGCAAAAGCGTAAGAATGCAAGAAAACGGTGAAATCAGCGATACAAATGAGGAAAAAGACGTAAAACCCCAAATGGTATCCGAAGGTTCGGGGAAGGAGTCGGCTCTGCTCATAAAACAGTTGACACCAAAGTTCTGCGGGGCTCTTGTTGTATGCGATGGTGCAGATGACGTAACTGTGCGCGCACAGATTACAGAGGCGGTAATATCGCTTACAGGTCTTTCTTCCGACAGAATAAGCGTAATTAAAATGAAAAATTAGGAGGAGCTTAGGAATGAAAAAACGAAACGCGGTTGCGGCGATAATTGTACTTTTTATGTGTGTTGCCGTCTATCTTAACTGGAATTCACGCGAGGTTCAGGGAGACGACGCGCGTTTACACGGTAACTTCGGCGAAAGCAAGCTTGTGGTAAATGACGGAGAAGAGATACCTAAGGATTCAGAAAACAAGGACGCAAAAAACAATGAAAAGAACGAAGAAAAGAAGATAAACAGCAATGTTTCGGAATACTTTGACGAAGCGCGTATGGAAAAGCAAAAGGCGCGAGACAGCGCTATAACAACTCTGAAAGAGGCAGTTGCAGAAAAAAATCTCTCTCAGGAATCGCGTGATAAGGCGGCGGCAAGTATAGAAACCCTTTCGTCGGGAGCAATATCAGAAACACGCATAGAGACACTTGTAAAGGCAAAAGGCTATACTGAGTGCGTTGCGCTCATAAACGACGCGGGGGTTAATGTGATTGTCAGTGCGCCGGCATCAGGACTGACAGCCGGAGATACCACAAAAATTAAAGATATAGTGGTAAGTGAGACCAATGTTCAGCCGGGTAAAATAAAAATCATTGAAATTAAATGAATTTAGGGTTATAATATACATAAGAGAAACCAAAGGAGTGAAATCGTTATGGCAGAATTAAAAGAATATGTTGCAAAAACAGACGATACGGGAAGCATCAGCATTTCCGAAGAAGTTATAGCATCTATTGCGGCAATAGCCGCTTCCGAAATAGACGGAGTTGCCGCTTTGGGTGTTTCGGGAATGGACATATCCGAGCTTTTGGGTATGAAATCTCCTACAAAGGGTGTCAAAATTTTCATGGGTGAAGATACTACTGACATATCTGTGTCAGTTGCGGTGAAAAAAGGAGCCGTCATTCCGAGTGTTGCAAAGAGCATTCAGAAAAGCGTTGCTTCGGCTGTAGAATCAATGACGGGGCTGAAGGTCGGCGCGGTAAACGTGAAGGTAAGCGGTGTTGTGTTCGAGAAGGACGCAAAAAAGAAGAAGGCTGAAAAAACGGTCGAGAAGGTTGAAGATTAGATTAAGAAACCGAGGGATTTTTCACCCTCGGTTTTGCTTTAAGAAATATGCTGCCGACATGATAACAATAAGCATAATTATCGCTACGATAATTATGCTTTTTTGCAAAATAAGTACGCCGTTTTTTATGTTTTATACATATATTTCGGTATATCGGATATTGTCGACGGGTTTATCGCACGAAAACTCGGA
>CAKSEF010000017.1 GCA_934446465.1 uncultured Oscillospiraceae bacterium | reverse complement strand
AGCGGAGGTTCTTTCATTTCTTAAATTACTTATTTTCTTCCTGGCGCATACGTGCAAAGCAGTCGCTGCAATAAACAGGACGGTCTGTCTTCGGCTCGAACGGAACCTTAGCTTCTCCGCCGCAAGCTGCGCATGTGGCTGTGAAGTATTCTCTCGGGCCACGGCTTGTAGCCTTGCGAGCATCACGGCAAGCCTTGCAACGCTGCGGTTCATTCATGAATCCGCGCTCTGCGTAGAACTCCTGCTCACCTGCTGTGAACACGAACTCTTCTCCGCATTCCTTGCACTTTAATGTCTTGTCTTCGTACATTTTGTTACCCTCTCTTTGACTTAAGACTTGCCCCAGGACGGACTTTCACCGACACCTCAATTTTGCGCTCTGAATGATTTAAGCTACTTGGGCATTGATAATATATTGCTACACAGGCTTTCACCTGATGTCGCCGCGTGATTTCAGATACTGCGAAAACTTGCGCCGTATCCGAGTAACCGCATTGTCAACAGACTTTTGCGGCTTTGAAACTCTCTCGGAAATTTCCCTGTACGAGAGACCTTCGAGATAAAGACTGAGAACCGACAGCTCAAAACGGGAGAGCATCCCTTCCAGCGCCCTGCGGAGTTCCTTCGTTGCTTCCTCCCCTATTATAAGTTCTGCCGGGTCATTGGAGGAACATCCCGCATCGACGGCCGAAGTCATATGACTGCCTTCTTCGTCCTCCGGCGATGACTCGATTGAAATATAATTGTTAAGCGGGTTGTGTTTCCCGCGCGAAGCCTGACGCAGCGCGGAATAAACACGGTTCTTAACACACATTACAGCAAAGGTTTTAAACGAGGCTCCGGAATCGGGGGTATAGCCCGAAACCGCCTTAATAAGCCCTATCATACCTTCCTGAATGAGGTCCTCATAATCGCCGCCCGCGAGGAAATACTGCCTTGCAAAGCTTCGGACAAACGGGGCATATCTGCTGATAATTGCCTCTTCTGCTTCGGAATTGCCCCGACGGCAGAGAAAAACAAGTTCCTCGTCATTATAATTCTCAAAATTTTCCAAATCGAGAACCACCAATTTCCGTTATTGAGATAATTATATCCGACAGAATTATAATTGTCAAGCAAAATATGCAAAAGATTGATACTTTTTCACAAAAAAATTATTATGATAGACAAGTTTTTTTGTATTTTTGCTTCTTTTTACCTATTTTTTTCTTTTGCGACAGCGGCGATTTTGTCCGCAACACACCCGGCAAGCGCCGAGACCTTATCGAATGCCTTTCCTTCTACCATTACGCGAACCAACGGCTCGGTGCCGGACGGGCGCACAAGTATTCTTCCCTGCTCGCCGAGCTCTTCTTCCACGGAGTGTATTGATTCCTTGACTCCCCAATCTTCGAGAACCTCCGCTTTGACGGCATTCGGAACTTTTACGTTTATCATAATCTGCGGATACTGCTCTATTTTCTTTGCGGCAGCACTTGCGGAAACTCCCATGCTTTTGAGCACGGACAAAAACTGAATGGCCGTTAATTCACCGTCTCCCGTTGTTGCAAATTCGCGGAATATGATGTGTCCCGACTGTTCACCGCCGAGAACGTACCCGTTTTTCTCCATAAGCTCGAGAACGTTTCTGTCCCCGACGTTTGAACATTCTATTTTTAGCCCTTCCCCTTTTGCAAACGCGTGAAGCCCCAGATTACTCAGCACCGTCGCGACAAATGTGTCATGCGGGAGCTTCCCGCGTTCTTTTAATGCACATGCACAAAGTGCCATTATCTTATCGCCGTCGATTACATCGCCGTTTTCATCAACGGCGAGGCACCTGTCTGCGTCTCCGTCGAACGCTATACCGATATCATATCCGCCCGTTTTCACGCCTGCGCGAAGCTTATCGAGATGCGTAGACCCGCATCCGTTATTGATATTTGTTCCGTTTGGTTCATCAAAAATCACATCAAAATCAGCGCCAAGCGCTTCAAATATTACGTGAGCCGTTTCAAATGATGCGCCGTTTGCGCAGTCGATGAGTATTCTCATTCCCGAAATATCGCCGATAACTGTGTTTTTTACATATTCCGCGTATTCCTTCACTGCGCCTTTTATTTTGATAATTTTACCTATGTCCGCACCTTCGCAAACCTTGATTTCATCCTCCGAGAGTATAAGTTTTTCGACTGCGTCCTCAAGCTCATCCGAGAGCTTGAACCCTTGTGAGTTAAACGCTTTGATTCCGTTGAACTCCATCGGATTGTGAGACGCGGAAATTACTATTCCCGCATCTGCACCGTGTTTTATCGTGAGATGAGCGACGGCGGGCGTAGGAATATATCCGAGAAGCCCCACCTCCGCGCCGACAGACGAAATGCCTGCTGCAAGCGCACATTCAAGCATATCGGAAGATATCCGAGTGTCCTTTCCGATATAAATTTTCGCCTTATGCTTTGTTTCGCCCGCAAGCACGATTGCCATTGCCTGTCCGGCACGGTAGGCGAGACGACAGTTCAATTCGCGGTTGGCAACCCCGCGAATTCCGTCAGTTCCAAAAAGTTTACCCATTTCTTGTCCTCCAGATTGATGTATTACAACCCGAGCTGTCCCTCAAACGATATTCCGAGGTGGTCATATGCGCGCTGTGTTGCGCACCTCCCCCTCGGAGTCCTTGAAAGAAATCCGAGTTGCATGAGATACGGTTCCACGACGTCCTCAATCGTAACCGCTTCCTCACCTATTGTCGCCGCGAGCGTATCAAGCCCGACGGGACCGCCTCCGAAATTATTGATGACGCTTTCCATTACACGTCTGTCGGTGCGGTCAAGACCGATATCGTCTATTTCAAGAGCATTCAAAGCCATATCGGCAACGCTCTGTGTTATTACCCCGTCTGCGCGCACTTCTGCAAAATCGCGCACGCGCTTTAATATTCTGTTTGCGATTCTCGGAGTTCCCCTGCTGCGCTTTGCTATTTCCGCCGCTCCGGAATCATTTGTTTTTACGCCGAGTATTTCGGCGCTGCGTTTTATTATCTGTGTCAGCTCATCTGCCGAATACAAATCGAGCCTCATGACAACTCCGAAGCGGTCGCGAAGCGGAGATGTAAGCTGTCCCGCTCTCGTTGTCGCCCCGATAAGCGTAAACCTATGGAGCCCTAACCGAACACTTCGTGCCGACGGCCCCTTTCCAATAATTATATCAAGTGCATAATCCTCCATCGCGGGATAGAGTATCTCTTCTATGCTTCTGTTAAGTCTGTGTATTTCATCGATAAAAAGAATGTCATTCTCGCCGAGACTTGTCAGAAGCGCCGCCAAATCCCCCGTTTTCTCTATTGCGGGGCCCGATGTTGTCCGTATATTTACACCCATCTCATTTGCAATTATTGCTGCAAGCGTCGTTTTGCCGAGTCCCGGAGGGCCGTACAGCAAAACGTGGTCAAGAGCTTCTCCTCTGCCTCTTGCAGCCTCTATATATACGGAGAGCTTATCCTTAACCTTCTCCTGACCCATATAATCGACAAGGAATTTCGGGCGGAGGCTGTTCTCGTTATCATCACGGTTTGTGAGCATCGACGATACCATTCTCTCCTCTTCCGCAAATTCCTCGGGGGACGGATTGTTAAATTCTATACTCATTGTTCGGTGTCTCCTATCTCATCAGTCTTGCAAGTGCGGTCTTAATTATGTCCTCAACAGACATTCCCGATATATCCGCACCGCGGAGAGCTGAATTTATTTCATCTCGTGAATAACCGAGCGAGGAAAGCGCGGCAAATGCCTCTGAATCGTTCCCATTCGGCTGTGAAGTATATCCCTGTCCGTCCTTTTCCGGCAATATGATATCACTGTGATTGATTTTATCTTTAAGCTCGAGCATAATTCTCCCTGCAAGCTTCTTTCCTATTCCGTTTGCCGCGAGAATCGGTTTTTCATCGCCCGCGGCAACCGCCGACGCAAGCTGATTCGGGGTAACGGACGACAATATGGAAATCGCCGCACGCGGTCCGACTCCCGAAATTGACGTAAGAAGCTTAAAGCTGTCCAATTCTTCAAGACTGAAGAATGCAAATATCTCAAGCGCGTCCTCACGAACATTTAAATGTGTATATAGTTTTGCTGTTTCACCGACCTTAAGCTGAGCAATGGTGTAAAGTGATGTACTACACAGAAACCCGACACCCGAAACATCAATTACCACAATATTTGACCCGAGCTCCGCCACCGTACCTTTTAAATATCTAAACATTAAAAATCACATCCTGTTTCCTATATCTGCAAGAAGATTTCCCGTGCTGTTTGCGTGGCACAGCGCAATGGCGAGTGCATCTGCCGCGTCATCAGGCCGCGGTGTTTTTTTCAGACGCAGAAGTCTTTTGGTCATATCCATAACCTGTTTCTTTTCCGCTCTTCCATAGCCTACAACAGACATTTTAACTTGAAGTGGTGTGTACTCGTGTACCTTTACACCGCACTTTGTGCAGGCGAGAACTATAACACCTCGTGCCTGACTTACGTTTATTGCCGTTTTTTCATTCGTGTTAAAGTAGAGTTTTTCTATTGCGGCATGGTCAGGGCGAAATGTACGCAGAAGCTCGGTCATGTTGTCATATATTTCGGAGAGCCTGTCCTCAATGGGGATTTCTGCTTCTGTGCGTATCACTCCGTATGATTTCGGAATCATTCCCTCCGTATCAATTAACCCGTAGCCTATTATTGCGTAGCCGGGGTCTATTCCCAAAACGAGCATCAGCGTCCTCTCCCTTTCTTCCCGCGTCCTCTGCTTCTTTCAAACGGCTTTGCCGCGCTCGGAGCTTTACCGCGTTTAACATCCTTTTTATCGGGGCGCAGCAAGCACCTTTTTGAATTACCTATTAAGTCCTCGCGTCCCGCTCTTTTTAGCGCCTCGAGAACAAGCGGACGCATCTCGGGCTTTCGCCATTGCAGAAGAGCCCTCTGCATGGCCTTATCGTGCGGGTCTTTCGGCACAAACACTTTTTCGGATGTCATCGGGTCAATTCCCGTATAATACATACACGTTGCGATAGTTCCCGGTGTCGGATAGAAGTCTTGCACCTGCTCGGGCATATGTCCGATGCTGTTAAGATATTCGGCAAGATGTATCGCATCATCGAGAGTCGAACCCGGATGCGATGATATGAAATACGGCACTAGAAACTGATTCTTTCCGTACTGCTTATCAAGCTCAAAGAACTTCTTGTAAAAGCGCCTGTAAACCTCAAACCGCGGTTTTCCCATATATTTTAAAACATGGTCGCAGGAGTGTTCCGGAGCAACCTTAAGCTGACCGCTTACATGATGCTGCACAAGCTCACGGAAAAATCCGTCGTTCTTATCGGCCATAAGATAATCAAACCTCACGCCCGAGCGAATGAACACTTTCTTAACCTTCGGTATTGCGCGAAGCTCACGAAGCAGTTCTACATAGTCCGTGTGGTCAACATACAGATTTTTGCACGGACTCGGAGCGAGACAGCTTTTTCTGCACATTCCGCGTTCCTTCTGTTCCGCGCATGAGCAATGTCTGAAATTGGCGGTCGGCCCTCCGACATCATGTATATATCCCTTAAAATCCTCAAACTCCGTGAGTTGGCGTGCTTCATTCACCACTGATTCATGACTGCGTGTGCTTATCATTCTGCCCTGATGAAATGCAAGTGAGCAGAAATTGCACCCGCCGAAGCACCCGCGGTTATGTATGAGCGAGAAACGAACTTCTTCTATCGCCTTGACCCCGCCGAGCCTTTCATATGACGGATGATATGTTTTGGTGTACGGCAGTTCGTACACGCTGTCAAACTTCTCGGTTGAAATAGGATACTGCGGCGGCGTCTGAACAACAAATACATTTCCATGCTTCTGCACCAGAGCCTTGCCTCTCACCGAATCCTGCTCGTTTTGTTCCTCTCTCGCTGCTTCGGCATACTTCGATTTATTACTTTTAACTTCCTCATATGACGGTATTATTTTATATGAAAAAATGCAGTCGTCGAGCGACTCTGTCTTATAGACCGTTCCGCGTATATTCTTAATATCGGAGATTTTTATACCCTCGGTGAGGGCGTCTGCAAGCTGAACAATTGTATATTCACCCATGCCGTACATCAGCAGGTCGGCTCCGGACTCTATGAGTTCGGACCTTCTGACCGTATCGCTCCAATAGTCGTAATGCGCAAAACGTCTCAGCGATGCTTCGAGTCCGCCTACGGCTATGGGCAAATCAGGATATGCGCGGCGCGCCGTTTTTGCGTAGACGCTGAGCGCACGGTCCGGTCTTTTCCCCATAACACCGCCGGGGGTATAGTCATCACGGCGACGCCTGTGCTTTGCGACGGTATAGTGCGCGACCATGGAATCAATGTTTCCGCCCGTTATGAGTATGCCGAGGCGCGGTTTTCCAAGGCTTCTGAACGCCTCCACATTGTTCCAATCAGGCTGTGAGAGGATTGCGACGCGATATCCTTCAGACTCAAGAACACGCGAAATAACCGCCGCTCCGAAGCTCGGATGGTCGACATAGGCATCTCCCGTTATATACAGAAAATCATAATAATCCCAGCCGCGTTTTTCCATGTCCTCGCGGCTTATCGGCAAAAAATCACTGTACATTGCGCCTATTATCTGTCCTCTCTTCTCATCTTCATTTCCTGCCATTCCTCTCGGCTTATCAGCGCCTTTCTCGGCTTTGAGCCGTCAAACTCGCTTATAATCCCGCGTTCCTCCATTTGGTCGATTATTCTTGCCGCGCGTGAATAGCCGAGTTTCAGGCGCCTCTGCAACAGCGATGTAGATATCTGTCCTGCGTCCACCGCTATGTCTATTGCCGACTCAAGCATATCGTCGGAATCCTCATCGGCGGCGAAAATGCCTTGATCTCCGCCCTCATTCTTCTCTGCCTGCTTTTCGATTTCCTTCATAATATCATCGGAGTATTCCGCCTTATTGCTGTTCTTAATAAACGCAACCACTTCTTCCACTTCATCAGACGAAATGAAGCACCCTTGAACTCTTGTCGGTTTTGATGCGCCCATTGGTTCATAGAGCATATCGCCCTTACCTATCAGCTTTTCGGCTCCCGTGCTTCCGAGGATTATGTTTGACTCGATTTTTGAAGCCACCGCAAATGCAATTCTTGACGGGATATTCGATTTAATTACGCCCGTGATAACGTCAACGGACGGTCTCTGCGTAGCTATTATCAGGTGCATACCCGCCGCACGCGCCATCTGGCTCAAACGCATTATGGAATCTTCTACTTCCTTTCTCGCAACTACCATGAGATCCGAAAGCTCGTCTATAACTATAACTATCTGCGGAAGCGGTTTCTCGTCCGGAGAATCCGCAACTGCTTTGTTATATGACTTCATATCCCTCACGCCGAGCTCCGAAAACTTCTTGTACCTGTTCATCATTTCACATACCGCCCATTGTAGGGCACCGGCAGCTTTTTTCGGGTCTGTTACAACCGGCACGAGAAGATGCGGTATGCCGTTATAAACGCCGAGTTCTACCATTTTCGGATCTATCATTATAAGGCGCACTTCGTCAGGCGTTGCGCGGTAGAGTATGCTGACTATTATGGAATTTATACAAACCGACTTACCGGAACCCGTTGTTCCCGCAATCAGCATATGCGGAAGCTTTGCGATATCGCACAGTATGCAGTTTCCCGAAATGTCTTTACCCAGTGCGAATGCAACCTTGCTGTCATTTTTCTTAAACTCGTCGGAAAGGACAACCTCCGACATATTGACTGCTTGTACGGTTTTATTCGGAATTTCTATTCCGATAAGCGATTTTCCCGGCACAGGTGCTATAAACACTCCCGATGAACCGAGTGCAAGCGCTATATCCTCGGACAATGCTGTAATCTTTGCGAGCTTTACACCCGCATCGAGCTGAACCTCAAACCGTGTAACCGACGGGCCCCGAACTATGTTCACAACCCTGATTTCAACGCCGAAGCTCTTTGTAGTTTCCGCGAGCTTGGTGCCTATATGGCGAAGTTCCTCAGTCGCACCCGACTTAATCTGTGCATTCGGTGCATTAAGAATTGAGGTTGGCGGGAATACATATTCCCCTGCTGTCCGTTCTTCATTATCGGGGACTACAAAGCGCGAATCGTTTTCCTTCGGCTGTTCTTTTTCTATATTCTCGAAAATTTCTGCCGCGAAGTTTTCCGCATTTATGAGTTCTTCTTCGTTCGTCTTTTCATCCTTTTCATCTTCTTCGTCAGCCGCACCGCCGACTGCCTCAGCCGGCGATATTACATTTGCGGGAGCAAGTTCAAGTCCGGGCTTTTTCTCTTTTTTCTCTTGCTCTGTATCGGTTATATCGTCAAGCGGAATGTCTATTATCGGACGACGTCTGCGCGGAAGCCTTATTTCAGGCTTCTTTTCGATTTCGTCCTCCTCTTCATATTCCTCATACTCAACCTCTTTCCGCATTCCCGAAAAGAACTTTTTAAGTGATTCAAACGCAGTCGAGATTGTTATATCAAACGCCACGAGAATCACAAAAATAAGTGCGAGCACCGTGAAAATTATTGTTCCTATCCGGCTTATCCATCTCACAAGTAAAATCGTCGGATATCCGGCAAGCACTCCGCCGCCTCTCAGTATCTGCCCTGCCGCAACTACTTCATCCCAAACATATTCATCGCTTCCGACAAATGCCTGTGCCACCGCACCTACAAAAAACGGTATGAGGAACGTGCATACAATGCGCCATTTTACAGGTCTCCCCCTTGACATCATCAGAAGCACTGCCGCAAACACAAACGCAAACGGGAGCACAAGAAAACCGACCCCGACAGCTCCGCTGAGTATGTCCCCGAGCGGCCGTAGGAGCGTTCCTTCTGCCCTGAACAGTGAGAGTAATGTCAAAAGCGTAGGGACAAACATAAACAGCGCCCATCGCTGATTAAGCTGTGCCCTGCGTTTCTGCGTAATTTTTCTCGAAGAAGCGGATCTTCTGCGAGAAGATGCCGTTCTTTTTTTTGAAGACGTTTTCCTTTTTGTCTGCGCCATATATTTAACACCCCGAAAGTATTTTATAACCGCACTCTTATACGCAAATAATTATATCATATACTAAGTCAAATTTCCAGCACAAAATAGCTGCGGGGGCAGATTTATAATCTGCCCCCGCAAGGCCGTATTCGCAAATAAGGCCTAATCCTTTCTTTCCTCCGGTATTCCGAAAAAACGCCTGAGTATTCCCGCAAGTGATTTCGGAGACTTTACCACTACCACCTTCACGCCGAACACCTCCTAAAGCATAAAAATCCGAATATGTTCACAGCAGTGCGAGTATCCCGAGTGCTATCAGCATCACACACAGAAATATTACGAGAAACGTCGTAGGAAACAATGCTCCGAGCATTATCCCGACTGCGACGGCAACTGCCGTCAGTATGCAAACACTTCCGCTCTTACGGCACATATTACCGCCGCCCTTCTCTTTTTAGTATATCTTACTCACAGGGCGGTGTTTTTGTGAATTGTCAATATGCGCCGTTCGATATCTCCGAAAGTCTGTCAAGCGATTTTTTCATTCTGCGGACGACACTTTCCGCCGTTTCGCTCTTTGTAAGGTCTGCTCCCGCGCATTTCAGAGCGTCAATGGGATATTTACTGTCCCCGCACTTGAGAAACTCAATGTATTTTTTGGCATTTTCGCTGTTTTCCGACACAAGCTCCTTCAGTCTCGATGCGGCTGAAAATCCCGTTGCGTACTGATACACGTAGAAGCTTGTATAAAAATGCGGAATCCTCGCCCATTCAAATGAGATATTCTCATCACAATCGACGGAAGCACTGTAATACTGTGAATTTATGCCGCCGTAGAGTGAGCAGAGATAATCTGCGGTAAGAGCTTCTCCCTCAGCATACGCCCCATGCGCGGCCTTTTCAAATTCGGCAAACATAGTCTGGCGGTAAAAAGTGGTTCGTATAGATTCAAGCTCGCGTCCCAAAAGATATGCGAGACGGTCGCCCTCCGCGTTTCTCAGCAGGTAGTCCATGAGCAGGTTCTCATTCACCGTACTCGCCACCTCCGCTACAAAAATCTTGTAGTTTCTGTATATGTCGGGCTGTGTGCTGTTTGTGTAATAGGAGTGCATTGCGTGTCCCATCTCGTGGGCAAGCGTAAAAACATCTTCTATTTCACCCTGATAATTCAAGAGCACAAACGGGTGCGTTCTGTTATCTCCCCACGAATATGCGCCCGGCGTCTTACCTTTATTTTCGCAGACATCCACCCAGCGTTCGGAAAATGCTTTTTTCATATCGTCCGTATACTGTTTTCCAAGCGGGGCAACGGCATCAAGGACAATTTCGCACGCCTTTTCGTATGTGATTTTCTCACTGTCATGAGGTACTGTCGGAGCGTAGAGGTCGTACATTTTCAGTTCCGAAATGCCGAGCATCTTTTTCTTTAAATTTAAATATTCGTTCAAAACAGGTATCCCGTTTCTTACGTCGGATATAAGTCGGTCGTATATATCCGCGGAAATATTTCCGTCTGCGAGGTGCATCTCCAAAGATGATGAGTACCCGCGTGCACGTGCGAAAAATCTGTCGCTTTTGACATTTCCCGCATACATTGAGGCAAAAGTGTTTTTGTACTTTATATACTGCGCATACATTGATTCATATGCGCTCTTACGCACGTTTCTGTCCTTGCTTTCCATGAAGGTTCCGTATCTGCCGTGGGTAAGCTCTGTGATTTTCCCGTTTTCGTCCTTTATATCGTCAAATTTTAAATCAGCATTATTAAGTGATGAAAAAGCATCTCCCGAAGACTCAGACATCGGCCCCGACATTGCAAGAAGCTCTTCGCATTTTTCATCAAGTGTGTGCTCTGCCCGGCGGAAAACGTCCTCAAAATAGTGTCTGTATTTTGAAAGTCGCACATCTTCATCTATATAGCCGAATATTTTTTCTCTGCCTGCGGAAATCACTTCAGGCTCAAAAAACGATGTATTTGACGCACACTCACTCTCCGCATCATTAACTCTGTCAGCCATAGCCCTGTATTTTGAGACATTGTTGTCTTCATCACGCCTCATGCAGGCATATGCGGATATGGACAAAACATCATTTCCGAGCTCATCAAGATATTCAAGTGAGCGCAAAAGATTATCGGCGCACGACGTTATATTTCCCCGAAATTCCGAAAAGCTTTTTGCTCTCTCAAGTGTTGATTTAAAACAGGCTTCCCACTCGGAATCCGACGCAAAAATATCCTCAAGCTTCCACTTGTACATTTCATCTATCTCGCTTCTAAGCACTACTGTACTCAATTTTTTGTCCTCCGTCATTCATTTTTGCGGATAAAAAAACTTTCTCTTCAAAGAATATAGATATAATAACACAGATAATACAAAATATTCAAGGGGTGTATTCGATGACTCGCATAGGTATTGCTTCACAGAAAAGCATTTTCAGTGGTACGGAGCTCCCGCTCTCCGATGATTTCAAGTTTGTTTACGACGGAACGTGTGATGTGCTTCTCATCGGTACGGAACCTCCTCTTCGTACAAAGTACACCTCTGCCAAAACGCTGATTGTCCCCGATTGTATAAACGTGGATTCATTATTCGGCTTTTCGGCAGGAAACGTCATTTCATACGGTTTGTGCAGCAAGGACACAATAACGGTTTCAAGCCTTATCGGGAACAGGCTCGTCGTTTCTCTCCAGCGTGAGCTTTCTGCTCTCTCGGGCGAAGTTATACCCGAGCAGGATTTCTGCATAAGCATCTCGGATGCAGAAAATGCCGACTCGGTTCTCGGCACCGTCGGGCTCCTGCTTGTGTGCGGTATGCCTCCCGATAAAATTTCGGAATGCACACTGCTTCAATAACGCAGGGGCTTGTCATATATTTTCTCATATCAAAATATACTCTTACAAAGACTTAAGATATGGGGTGTATAAATTGGAAAACAACTTCACAAACTCTCTCATACTCAGCGGACTCGTCTCAGGCGGGACGGAGTTCTCCCATGAATCCCATGAAACGCGCTTTTATACTTTCAAGCTGAAAACGCGGCGTCTGTCAGGCACATACGACACAATCAATATGCTGATACGCGAAAATCTCATGGACTGTGCAAGAATTTACGACGGGAGTTTTATAACGGCACAATGTGAACTGCGCTCATTTAACAGGCGTGAGAGTGAAAAAAACAGACTCATCATTTCCGCATTCGTGAAAGAGATTGCACCTTGCGAAGAAGGATTGTTTGAGAATTATCTCACGCTTTCCGGTACTATATGCAAAACGCCTACATACAGAAAAACGCCGCTTGGGCGTGAAATATGCGACATCATGCTCGCCTCGAACAGAAGGTATGGGCGCTCGGACTATATCCCGCTTATCGCATGGGGACAAAATGCAAAAACAGCAAGCATTTTTGACACGGGAGATATGATATGCGTAAACGGAAGACTCCAAAGCCGTGAGTATACGAAAGATGAAAACGGAGAAGAAGTCACAAAGACAGCATTTGAGGTTTCCGTATCCTCAATACGTGAGATATCGGAACATGAAAGAACCTCAGGTTAATTAACCTGAGGTTCTTTTTTAATTATATTACTTTCTGCTCTCTATCTCTTTTTCTTTCCTTGACGAATTGACGACGTACTTTGAAAGCGCCCACAAGGCAATTACATTCGGAAGAACCATAAGATAGTTAAAGAAGTCCGTAAGCTCCCAAACAAGGTCGTTCTTAAGGTACGTACCCATGAACACGAATACAAGTGCGATAACCGTGTATATGTTTACCGATTTTTTACCGAAGAGATACTCTACGTTAATCTTGCCGAAAAAGTTCCATCCGAGAACTGTTGAGAATGCAAAGAAGAACAGGCATATCGCAACAAAGATTCCGCCGAGACTGTCGCCGAACAGCGAAGAAAACGCAAGCTGTGCCATATTTGTCTTTTCGATTCCCGCGGGAATCCCGTTCGCAACACCGCCCGCCAAAACTCCGTCGCCCGTGTAGAGCGTGGAGATTACTATCAGTGCCGTCATCGTGAGAACTACAAAAGTATCAATGAACACGCCTACCATCGCAACGACGCCTTGGTCGTGCGGTCTCTTGACATTTGCCATCGCGTGTGCGTGCGGAGTAGACCCCATTCCCGCCTCGTTGGAGAACAATCCGCGTTTTGCTCCCTGACTTATCGCCGTCTTTATCGCATAACCGACAGAGCCGCCTATCATTGCGCTCGGTGCGAACGCACACTTAAAGATGAGTCCGAACGTCTCGGGGATATAGACTATACGTGATGCTATTATAACAAGACCGCCGAGTATATAGAGCACCGCCATAACAGGGACAAGCTTCTCGGTAACCGAAGCGATTCTCTGAACTCCACCGATAAGGATAATGCCTGTGATTACGACAAGGACAATACCCACAATCCACTGCTGAATATGGAATGCGGAATTAAAGTTCTCCGCGATCGAATTGGACTGAACCATTGTTCCGAAGAACCCGAGCGCAAGTATTATCGCAACGGCGAAGAATACCGAAAGGAATTTGCCGAACTTGCCCTTGAACGCTTTTCTGATATAGTAGACCGGACCGCCGTGAACTGTGCCGTCGGCATCGACAACGCGCGTCTCCTGTGCGAGCACGGCTTCGGCGTAGATAGTCGCCATTCCGAAGAACGCTATTACCCACATCCAGAAGATAGCACCCGGGCCGCCGACGAGGATTGCCCCACAGGCTCCGACTATATTACCTGTTCCGACCTGAGCCGCAACTGCCGTAGCAAGTGCCTGGAACGAGCTGAGACCGCTCTCATTCTTACCGCCGTTAAGCTTGATATTTCCGAATACCCTTCTCATTCCCTCGCCGAAGCAACGAACCTGAACGAATCGTGTTTTAATCGAAAACCAAAGTCCCGTTCCAACAAGGAGAGCTATCAAAAGATAGTCCGTAAGATAGGTGTTTGCCGTCTGAATTACTTTAAGCAAACAGTCAAGAAATGCCTGCATTTGTTTTTCCCCCTAAGTAAATAAATACTCTGAAAAAACACATGCAGACACCATAAATGCTTAAACGCTTTCTCTGTACTTGGGCCTGAGAGATTCAGCGCAGAACGCGCCTTACACCTTCGGCACTCACAATGTGAGATTCTCCAGAGCTACCTCCGCTTACAGTCTCTTACGATTCTGAAAGGTTCATCGGTCAATATTAAATTACGTATATGATATCACAACGGAAATCATATTGCAATACTTTTTTATATTTTCTTGTCTTTCTGCGTTAATTATTTTTTATCCATTCCTCCGCCTTGACCTTTGACACGCATTTGATGTCCTCCTTCGCATAAGGAGACTCGCTTCCGCCGTTCATATAAAAGAAATAGAGTCCCTTCGGATTTTGGAACAGGCATATCTCATATCCCTTCGGGTCGCCGTATGTTCCCTCAAAATGTTTTTTTATAAATGTTGCGTTTTCCGTATCATATTCACGCTTACTGATAATCTTTTTCACAATAAATTCCTCCTTTAAACTTTCTGCTGACTATATAATAGCACATTATAATACAAAATTCTATTTGCACTTCTTTAAATTTTTATTTCAATTAAAGCAGTTTTTTGGTTATTTTTACCATTTATTGTGTATGACTTTCGCCACGGCGGCGGGTACATACTCATCTATGCTTTTCCCGTAAAAATTGAGTTCCCTAACCATTGAGGACGAAACGGCTATATTTTTTGCTCTGAAATAGACATACTCAAGGCTTGGGTTAATCAACTCATTTACATGCGCTATATTTTCCTCGTAATTATAATCCGTTACATTTCTGAGTCCGCGAATCATATACCCTACATTGTTTGTTTTTGCAAACTCCGCCACGAGCCCGTCAAAAACACAAACTTCGCAGTTTGATACAGCCTCGTTGCGAAGGGTTTCTTCAATTGCACATTTCATGTCTTCGCCCGGGAACTCTCGTTCTTTTTTGGAATTTATGCCGATAAGTATATAAACCTTGTCGAACAGATTTGCGGCTTTTCTTACGATATCAAGGTGTCCGTTTGTAAACGGGTCGAATGAGCCGGGATAAATTGCAGTTTTATTCATTGAAACACCCTCTTTACACAATTATACAACAGAATCCGTGCAAATTCAATACCATTGCAGAAGCCGAGGTTTTGAAAAATCAAACCTCGGCTCGTTAAAACTAATTTTCTCCCATAAATCGCGCCAAAAACGCTTTGGTTTCTTCTTTCTTCGGAGATGTAAATATATCATCCGGAGTGCCTTCCTCGCATATGACGCCGTCTTTCATGAATATTACATGGTTGGAAACATCACGGGCAAAAGCCATCTCATGAGTTACAATTATCATCGTAAGTCCTTCCGCCGCAATCTTTCTGATTACCGCGAGAACCTCACCTACCATCTGCGGGTCGAGTGCAGACGTCGGTTCGTCAAAGAGTATGACATCGGGCTTCATTGCAAGCGCACGCGCTATTGCCACACGCTGCTTCTGACCACCAGAGAGCTGTCTCGGTTTTGCATTGACAAACGGCGCCATTCCTACCTTTTCGAGGTAGAACATCGCCTCTTGCCTTGCCTCTTCCTTACTTACCTTAAGCACTTTCTGCTGGCCTACCATACAATTCTTCAGCACCGTCATATTTTCAAAGAGGTTGAAGTTCTGGAACACCATTTCAACTTTTGCCCTGTAAGCCGGTATGTTCTTTGCCTCAAGGATATTCTCGCCGTTGTATACTATTTCTCCGTCTGTCGGCTCTTCGAGAAGATTTATACATCTGAGCATAGTTGATTTTCCTGAGCCGGATGCGCCGATAACGCATGTTACATCCCCGCGTTTTACCGAGAAGCTGATATCACGGAGGACTTCGTTATCCCCGAATGACTTCTTCAGATTGTTTATCGTTATTATTCTTTCGCTCATCATTCGCCCTCCTTCGCAACAAAGCTCTCATCCGGCATTGTGGATGAATGCTGTATCATGATATACGATGAGGGACCTTCTATCTTACGCTCGATAAATTTGAGTATTCTTGTAATTGCAAACGTCAGCACAAAGTAGATGACGCAGGCCACCACATACGTTTCAAAAATAGAATAAGTCATTTTTGAAATTTTAGCCGTGAAGAAGTACAGCTCGGTAACACCTATAACATTCAATACCGAAGTATCCTTAATGTTGATGACAAACTCGTTGCTTATCGCCGGGAGTATGTTTCTCATCGCCTGCGGGATAATTACGTTTATCATCGTCTGCCAATGATTCATTCCAATCGAATATGCGCCCTCGAACTGTCCCTTATCAATCGATATTATTCCGCCTCGGACAATCTCTGCCATATAGGCGCCCGTATTTATCGAAACGATAAAGATACCTGCGGGAATAAGCGGAAGCGTATTGCCGTTGTGCATAAACGCATATCCCCAGAAAATAACCATTGACTGTACCATCATCGGCGTACCCCTGAATATTTCAACATATATGCTGATTATGGCATTTATCACACGAAGGATTCCGCGAACAATTACATTCTTTGACTTCGGAACAGTTCTGATTATTCCTGTTATAAGACCTATCAAAAGACCTATTATCGTACCTGCGAGAGCGATAAGCATTGTGTAGCCGATACCCTGAAGGAAAAAGTCCTTATAATCGACCGCAATGTTTAAAACTCCGCGTAAAAACTCAATCATAACCGATTACCTTTCAGATTAGTCTTCCAATGGAGAAATGCTTACCATTTTCGACATAAGCTCTCTCTGAGCGTCCGCGTCAAATCCCTCAAGTGCGGAATTGATGCCGGACGCAAGCTCGGAGCCTTTCTTAATTCCTACCGCGATAGCGACATCGTCATCGGAAACAGTGAATCCCGTCTTGTTATTTTCAAGAGCGATGTACTCATATGCGGTGTCTTCGCATACTGCCATTGCCGTTGGCTCTTCCGCTATATAGCCGTCAATCGTGCCTGCGCTGAGAGCTACAAGCATTGTAGTAAAGTCCGCAATCTCGTTTACCCGGGCTTTTGTCTGATTCTCAAGTGCTGTGAGGTGGAATGTTCCCGACTGTGCGGCTATTTTCTTTCCGTCTAAGTCGGCAATCGTCTTAACATCGGAGAGGTTGCCCTTCTTCGTTATAACAACGAGGTTAGATGTGTAGTAGTTATTGGAGAAGTCGATTTTCTCGCGTCTCTCGGCCGTCGGGCTCATTCCCGCGATAATCATATCGAGCTTACCCGACTGAACTCCCGGAACAAGGCTTTCCCACTCATAGGAGTAGATTTCAAGTTTCTTGCCCATAGCGTCGGCTATCTTCTGAGCCACCTGGACATCGTAGCCGTTTGTATACATATTCTCGACGTTGGAAATCGCAACTGCGCCGTTGGAGTCGTCTGCCTGAGACCAGTTATACGGAGCGTAGTTGCACTCCATGCCTACGCGGAGAACATCGGATTTGCCGGAATTCTCTTCTTTCGGTGTGCCGCAGGCGCAAAGCCCGAGCACGAGGACTGCTGAAAGTACTGCTGCAATAATTCTTTTCATTTTTCTTACCGCCTTTTTCTTTATTTTCTATGTTAAAAAATAACAGACAAAAAATATCCGTGCACGCTCCCTAATAGTTGACGTACACGGATAATATACCGATACAAAAAACTACGGAAGCGCTTCGCAAATGCGACAGTCTGCAACATATTCTGCTGCAGCCCAACACACAACCGAAAGGCAATCGGATGTACGTTTCGGCGGTTTTTCCTTTCAGACGGCTCCGGCTTGCCTGCCGAGTGAGCCGACCTACTGATAAAGACCGCGCCTCTACCATTAGTCAATACCATATTCTGTCTATGTCGAAAATTATCGCACACTTTTTCCGAAAAGTCAATAGTCAATCGCAATTTTTTTAAAAATCGGCGTCAAAATCGGGTATAAAGCTCTCCGAAGCGGTGTCCCCGTCCTGAATATAGACATTTTTCATACCGAGCATGAGACAGTACTCTACCAATTCCCCGTACTCTCCGTGTGTTACTTTTCTGTTTATTTCAGGGAAGGCTTCGAGGCTTTTCATCGGAGTGAATTGGTTCATAGCCGAAAAGAACACACGGTCTTTATATCTGCCGAATATGTACTCTGCGACATCTTTTGACTCTGAGAGTCTTCCCGGCAGAAGAAGATGCCGTATAATAACACCTTTCTTCATAATCCCCGACCCGTCAAATTCACACAGCGGAATTTGCCGTACCATTTCGTCAACCGCGCGTTTTGCAACCTCGGGATAATCCTGCGCATTGGAATAACGCTTTGCACATTCCGCACTCAGATATTTTAAATCGGGCATATAGATATCGATTATTCCCTCAATCTTTTTCAGTGTCTCCACCTTTTCATAGCCGCCGCAGTTGTAGAGAAACGGTATTTTTATTCCGTGTTTCCTTGCCTTTTCTATCGCGGGTATTATCATATCCGAGTAGTTTGTCGGGGTTACAAGGTTTATATTGTTTGCCCCGTCCTGCTCCAATGAAAGAAAGATATCGCAAAGCTCCGATACAGAGACTGTCTTTCCCGCTCTCCCGTCTGAAATTGCATTGTTTTGGCAATAAACGCAATGAAGCGGGCATCCGGAGAAGAACACGGTTCCGCTCCCTCTCGCACCGGAAATGCACGGTTCTTCCCAAAAGTGAAGCGCCGCGCGCGCCACGCGGATGTTTTTATCGGCGCCGCAAAAGCCGTATTCAAAATCGCGGTTTGCTCCGCAGTTTCTCGGACACATATAACAGTGCATACCGCTTTCCTCCAATAAAACGCCTTTTACTTCTGCATCAAAATGTGCTGGCGCGCAAAATTATTTCAGCGCGGAAATTGCTTCCTCAATAGTTTTTTCCTGAGCTTCAAGGCTGAATTTATCGACGCGCGCCTTGCTTCTCGGTCCGTGTGTGAGACATCCCGCTCCGCCGATACATCCCCCTATGCACGCCATACCTTCAATGAAGTTCACGTCAGACATACCCTTTCTCTTTTTCAGCAGGGCCGTCCGACATTCTTCAATGCCGTCGCATGAGCATGATTTCAATTCAAAATCTTTCAGTCCGCGTTCCTTAAGTGCCTGGGCGATAGCGTCGGAAAGTCCTCCGCAGCGCGCGAATATTCTCCCGAAGTACGACGCGTTATCAAGCACATCTTCCTCCAATGCGGTTATATCTATATCACGGCTGTCAAACAATGCCTGGAGTTCTTCAAATGTCATTGCTGAATCAACATACGGCTTGACCTTTTCGTTCTGTATCTCCATTTTTTTAGCCGTGCACGGCCCTATAAACACAATCTTGCAGGGAGCTTCATGCTCTTTTATATACTTCGAGATAGTAGCCATAGGCGAAAGATTACCCGATATAAACGGGGTCAACTCCGGAAATGCCTTGCGAACATATGTTACAAATGCGGGGCAGCAGGAGCTTGTAAGGAAACCCTTTTCAGCAAGCTCTTCGGATTCTGCAAGAGCCACCATATCCGCACCGAGCGCCGCTTCCATAACCGTATCAAAGCCGAGCTTCTTAAGCCCCGAAACAACCTGACCGAGCTTTGCATACTCAAACTGTCCGGATATTGCAGGCGCGATTACCGCATAAACCTTATACTTCGTATTATTCTCGCTCTTTTTAATTATATCTATTATATCAAGTATGAATGATTTGTCGGTGATTGCTCCGAACGGACACTGATAAACACACGCTCCGCATGAAATACATTTTTCGCTGTTTATTGCCGCAGCTTTATCCTCATTCATATAAATAGCCTTGATTTTACAGGCATTCTCACACGGGCGTTTTCGTGCGACAATGGCCGTATACGGACACACGCGCGAGCAGGCACCGCAGTTCGCACACTTCGATTTGTCTATATGGGCAACGTGATGGTGGTCAAAGGTTATTGCGTCAAATTTGCATGCGTCCACGCATCTGTGTGCGAGACATCCGCGGCAGGCATTTGTAACCTCGTATCCGCCTATCGGGCATTCGTCGCACGCGCTCTCTATTACCTCTATTACGTTCGGGTTATTCTTATTTCCGCCCATCGCAATTTTTACGCGTTCGCTGAGAATTGCGCGCTCCTTATAAACACAGCAGCGCATTGTCGGCACTTTTCCCGGTACTATTATTTTCGGGATGTCGAGAACATTTTCCGCAAGCGTTCCGTTCCACGCCTGACGTGCGACTTCGCGGAGCACTTTATATTTTAAATGCTGAACCTTTGTATCAAACTTATGCACTTTACATTCACCTTTCCATGTTTATAACAATAACAAAACTATCGGAGTGCAGGTATTCAGACCATTTCCTCGGGGTGGAACACTTCGTCAAACCTTTCTGCCGTCAGAAAACCGAGTTCCACGCAGGCCTGCTTAAGCGATATGTTCTCCTTATACGCTTTTTTCGCCGTTTTTGCCGCATTTTCGTATCCTATGTACGGATTCAGAGCCGTTACGAGCATCAGTGAATTATGAAGATTGTCATACATCTTTTTCCTGTCTGCGGTTATACCGAAAGCGCATCTTGCATTAAACGATGCGATTGACTCCGCAAGAAGCCTTGCAGACTGCAAAAAGTTATATGCGATTACAGGCATGAATACATTGAGCTCAAAATTGCCCTGCGAAGCCGCAATTCCTATCGCGGTGTCGTTGCCCATTATCTGTACCGCAACCATTGTTACCGCCTCGCACTGCGTCGGATTGACTTTACCCGGCATGATTGACGAGCCGGGTTCATTCGCCGGTATCGTTATCTCACCCAGTCCGTCGCGCGGGCCGCTCGCAAGCCAGCGCACGTCGTTTGCAATTTTCATCATGTCGCACGCCGCCGCCTTTATCGCGCCGTGTGCGAACACAATCTCATCCTTTGATGTAAGTGCGTGAAATTTATTTGGCGCGGTTTTAAACGGTTTTCCCGTAATCTCCGCAACCTTTTCGGCAACAAGCTCCGCAAAACCTTCGGGCGCGTTCAGTCCTGTTCCCACCGCAGTCCCGCCGAGCGCCAGTTCGCAGAGCGGCGAAACTGCAAGCCGAAGGAGCTCTGCCGAGCGTTCAAGGCTGTTTCTCCAGCCCGAAATTTCCTGACTGAATTTAATCGGCGTTGCGTCCTGAAGATGCGTTCTGCCCGACTTGACTATTCCTTCATTTTTATCTTCAAGCCTTTTGAAAGTCTCGACAAGCTTTTCTATTTCGGGGATGAGTTTATCCTCAACGGCAGTTACCGCCGAGATATGTATCGCCGTCGGAAATGTGTCGTTTGAAGATTGGCTCATGTTTATGTCGTCATTCGGGTGGCACAATGTTTTTTTGCAGATTTGATTTGCTCTGTTGGCAATTACTTCATTTGCATTCATATTCGACTGTGTACCCGAGCCCGTCTGCCAAACGACAAGCGGAAAATGTCCGTCAAGTTCCCCCGCAATCACCTCATCGCACGCTTTTAGGACGGCGCTAAGCTTTTCCGCTGTCATTTTTTGCGGATTCAGCTCGGCATTTGCAAGCGCCGCCGCCTTTTTCAGAACACCGAAGGCTTTTGTTATCTCTCTCGGCATCGTTTCTATGCCTACACCTATCGGAAAATTTTCGCGGCTTCGCTCCGTCTGTGCGCCCCAAAGCCTATCTGACGGAACCTTTATTTCTCCCATTGAGTCATGTTCTATTCGGTAATTCATTTCAGTTCACCCTTCTGTCCGTATTAAGAGAGTCTATACATGCGTTTATATTATTCCTGTACACGATTATATCACATATTGCCGTCTCTTGTCATTATAAAACTTACGGCACGGGAACATATGCTCCCATGCCGTTTGACTTATCATACGGTTTCGACTTTTATGAGATTTGTATTTCCCGATTTTCCGTTTGTAATCCCGCCTGTCATTACTACGCTGTCTCCCTCTTTAAGGTTAAGATACTTTTTTGCCGCCGCAAGCGCGTGGTAGAACAGGACATCGGTTGAGTTAAATTGCTCACTGAGAATCGGAAGCACTCCCCATGAAAGAGCAAGCTTATACCAAACTGCCTTATTGGTAGCCATGCCGATTATGTCGGTAGGCGCGCGGAAGCGCGAAACCATCCGCACCGTGATTCCGGACATCGAGCTTACAACAATCGCTTTTGCATTTATATCTATTGCCATACCGCACGTCGCATGTGAAATTGCGTCAAGACGGTTTTTAATTTTGAACTCATAGTTCTTGAAACGCTTCGCATAATGGATGTGTTTTTCCGTCTCTTCCACTATTTCTGCCATGGTCTTGACCGTCTCCACGGGATATTTTCCCGCTGCCGACTCGCCCGAAAGCATAACCGCACTTGTCCCGTCATAGACCGCATTTGCAACATCTGATATTTCCGCGCGCGTCGGGCGCGGGTTGTACATCATGGTTTCGAGCATTTCGGTTGCCGTTATCACTCTTTTCCCGACCATTCTGCATTTTGTTATTATATATTTCTGAAGTGCGGGGAGTTCGGCGAAAGGGACTTCAACTCCGAGGTCGCCTCTTCCTATCATTATTCCCTCGCATTCACTGCATATTTCGTCTACATTGTCAATTCCCGTTCGGTTTTCTATTTTTGCGATAACTGCGATATTTTCACCGCCGTTTGCGTTTAAAAATGCTTTTAAATCGAGCAAGTCCTGTTTTTTTGAGACAAATGAGGCCGCGACAAAATCCACCTCATTTTTTATTCCGAAGAGGAGGTCTTCCTTATCCTGCTCGCTGAGATACTCGTGCTTCATGACCTTTCCGGGAAAGCTCATGCTCTTTCTGTCGGAAATCTCGCCGCCCGAGATAACCGTGCATTTTATATCGGTATCGGTAATTCCGCAAACTTCAAATATGAGCAGTCCGTTATTAACGAGGATTCTGTCGCCCACACTGAGGTCATTCACGAGTCCGCTGTAATTTACTCCGACAATCGTCTCATCGCCCTCAACTTCGCGTGTCGTGAAAGTAAATTCCGCACCGTCCCGAACCGTAACCTTTGAGTTCTTAAAAGTTTTGATTCTGTATTCAGGACCCTTGGTGTCAAGCATTATGGCAATGGGCATATTCCGCCTTTCGCGGACGCGCTTTATCATATCTATCTTCTCTTGATGCTGCTCATGGGTTCCGTGCGAGAAATTGAGTCTTGCCACGTTGAGACCTGCGTCGCACATAGCTTCAAAAACTTTTTCATCGCTGCTCGCGGGGCCTATTGTACAAACGATTTTCGTTTTACGCATTTAATATTCACCTATCAAAAAAATTTATAAAATTATTATAAATCCGCAGGCATGTACTGTCAACACATTCGACCGTTTTTTGAACTTTTTTCATACAATGTTAAACAACTCATCTGACGGCAGAATATTTCGCCCTGTATTTGCTCGGTGGCATTCCGAATTGTCTCTTAAATGTTCTTCCGAAGTTACTGCAATCGCTGAAACCGCATTCCTCAACTATCTCACCTATACTCATGCTCGTTCCGACAAGCATCTTTTTTGCTTCTGCAAACCTGCACGAGAAAATGTATTCCATAACGCTCATTCCCGTTATTCTTTTAAAGTTGTGAGACAATGACGAAACGCTTATTCCGTACTCTCTTGACATTGCGTTGAGGGAATACTGCTTTTTTATGTTTTCCGCTATCGTCTCCTGTATCTGTAAAACCACGGTGTATGCCGCATTTTCGGTCGGAAGTTCATATTTGGGAGAGCATCTGTAAATCATTATTAAAAGCTCGGAAACGAGCAATTCAAGCATATCGTCCTGCAAATCTTTGCTCTCATTCTTTTCCGCTATTATTCTCTTGAAAATATCTTCAATTTCTCTCATTCTGCTGCCGGTGCCGACAATGTTGCTGAACCCCTTTGGGCGATTAAACAGGAGCGAAAACATTCTTTGCTTGCCTCCGCTTTTGATTGCGGGATTGATAAACAATATGTATCTTTTATAATCGCTGCTTATATTTCCCACAAAATGCTCCTCGAAACGGCTTACTATGAGTATATCTCCGCGTCGGATAGTTCTTTTTCTTCCGTCAAGTTTCGTTTCTGCGCTTCCGTCCGTAACAAAGATTATTTCATGGCAGTCGTGATGGTGTATTCTCCCGTCAAGTGATGAACTCGTATATTTTGCCGAACGAACTATACTCTCCATGCGTCTCACCCCGCTTATATTCTATCACATCGTTTCTTTCTTGCAACTGTTTTTTGCAAAAAATACATACAATAAGGCAGGATATGTATATTCTCATTCAAACTGTGCTTGTAGAATGTAGTTAGAGGTGGTAATTATTAACCGTAAAGTGTTTTTTTCATCGGAAGATTTTAGGGCACGGAACAGCGAACTCGGCTTGAATCTTCCGTTTTCCGAGGATATTTCCGTTCTAGGCGAGTCATCATCGGTGAACAAAAAAAATATTCCAAACAGAATTGCCCTTCAGGCAATGGAGGGCTGCGACGGGACTTCCGACGGAAAACCCGACGAACTCACAAAACGCAGATATGCGAGATTTGCGGAAAGCGACGCCGGCATAATCTGGTTTGAAGCAACGGCAGTTCTCCCCGAGGGACGCGCAAACCCACATCAGTTGTATATCAACGGTTCAAATCTTGACAGCTTCAAAGAGATTGACGAAAACATACGCGAGACCGCGATGAAAAAAAACGGGCACACTCCGCTTCTCATAATGCAGATTACCCATTCCGGAAGATACAGCAAACCGCATGGGAAACCGGAACCGCTCATTGCATATAATAATCCGATTTTTGAAAAAGACTGTCCGATATCATCGGACAGAATATTGTCGGACGAATATCTCGATTCAGTCAGAGACGCGCTCGTCGGAGGCACGGTACTTGCGGAGAAAGCGGGGTTTGACGGCGTTGACATAAAGTGCTGTCATCGGTATTTAAACAGTGAGCTCCTCTCTGCGTACACGCGCGAAGGGAGATACGGCGGAAGCCTTGAAAACCGCACGCGTCTCCTGCGAGAGAGTATAAAGGGCGTAATTGAAAGCACAAACAGCGGATTCATAGCTTCTTCGCGCGTGAATATGTATGACGGTTTCCCATATCCTTACGGCTTCGGCGTGAGCAGAGACGGCGGTTTGGAATTTGACCCGACGGAGCCCGAGTGGCTCATACGCGAGTTATACTCTTACGGGGTTTCCGTTTTAAACATCTCCATGGGAAATCCCTATTTTAATCCGCACGTCAACCGTCCTTTTACAATGGGCGCATATTCGCCGGACGAACACCCGCTTGTCGGTGTTGCGAGAATTTTAAACGGAACGGCGAAGCTCAAAAAAGTGCTTCCCGACATGAAGATAATATGTTCCGCGCTTTCGTATCTCGGCGTTGCGGCGCCGAACGTAGCCGCGGCATTTATAAAAGACGGCGGATTTGACTATGCCGGATTCGGAAGACAGGCTTTTGCCTACCCATCATTCCCGCATGATATTTTAAATGACGGGCACATGGACAAGGACAAATGCTGTATCTGCTGTTCAAAGTGCACGGAAATCATGCGCGCGGGAGGCACTCCCGGATGCGTGATACGCGATAAGTCCGTTTATCTTCCCATATATAACAAATATTGCAGAGGTGAAAAGTAATGAACAAAGTTGCATTAGTTACAGGAGTCGCAGGCGGAATCGGCAGTGCTGTTGCGAAGAAGCTCCTTGATTGCGGTATGTCCGTTGTCGGAATGGACGTACTGCCAAAAATGCCGAATACCCCTGACGGCGATTTTACATATTTCTGCGGAGACCTCTCAAAATCAGAAAGCCGAAACGCATACATAAAAACCGCGATTGACAAATTCGGACGGATTGACATTCTTGTAAACGTTGCGGGTGTTGCGCCGAAGGTTCGCAAGGACATTCTTGAAATGACCGAGGAAAGCTACGACTTTGTAATGAATATAAACACAAAGGGAACTATGTTTCTGACGCAGGCCACCGCAAATGTCATGATTAAAAATGACGGCGAAAACAAGGGCTGTATAGTAAATATTTCCTCAATGTCGGCATACACAAGCTCCGTAAGCCGCGGTGAGTATTGCATATCCAAGGCTGGCGTTTCAATGATTACGGCACTGTTTGCCGACAGGCTCGCGGAATACGGCATACCCGTAAATGAAATACGTCCCGGAATAATTGCAACAGGCATGACCGAGACAGTAAAAGCAAAATACGATGCACTGATAGACGGAGGGCTTCTTCCGATAAAGCGCTGGGGGCATCCCGAGGACATTGCCGAAGCCGTATACTCACTTGTCAACGGTTCTCTTCCGTATGTTACCGGTCAGTCGATAGACGTTGACGGCGGTTTCCACATTCGGAGGCTGTAATACATGAAAACTTACAAATATGACGTACTCGTTGTAGGCACAGGCGCTGCGGGATACAATGCAATCTGCCGTATAAAAGAGGGCGGTTCTTCTTTAAATGCCGCCGTTATTACCGAAGGGATTTTGTGCGGAACCTCGCGAAACACGGGAAGCGACAAGCAGACATACTACAAGCTCGGTCTTTCCGGCGACAGCCCCGACAGCGTGCGCAAAATGGCGGAAAATCTTTTTGCAGGCGGGAGCGTTGACGGAGATAACGCGCTCTGTGAGGCTGCGCTGTCCGTAAGATGTTTCATGAATCTATGTGAGGCGGGTGTGGAGTTTCCCGTAAACAGATACGGCGAGTACATAGGCTATAAAACCGACCACGATCCGTTCGAGCGTGCAACTTCCGTAGGCCCGCTCACATCAAAGCTAATGACGGAAGCACTGGAAAAAAGGGCAAAAAGACTCGGCGCAGAGATTTTTGACGGTCTCCTTGCCGTTGAAATCCTAACTTGCAATAATTCCGTCTGCGGTCTCCTTGCATTAGACGTGAGAAGCGGTGAGCTTATTGCTTTTGAATGTCCATCCGTGATACTTGCAACAGGCGGACCTGCGGGAATTTATGCCGACAGCGTTTTCCCCGAGTGTCATACGGGAAGTACAAGCCTTGCGCTTCTCGCGGGAGCAAAAGCCCAAAACCTCACGGAATGGCAGTACGGACTTGCCTCTGTAAACCCGCGCTGGAATGTTTCAGGAACGTACATGCAGGTTTTGCCTCGGTTTGTTTCAATCGACACAGACGGAGCGGAACACGAATTTCTTGCGGAGTACTTTGATGATATTTACGAAGCCCTTTCACTTGTGTTTCTCAAAGGGTATCAATGGCCGTTCGACAGCAAAAAAGTCTTGTCCGGCTCATCGGTAATAGACCTTCTTGTTTACCGTGAATGCGTTCTCCGAAACCGACGTGTTTACCTTGACTTTACGAAGAACCCGTTCAATCTCGAAAGTATTGACTATGGAAAGCTTTCTGACGAGGCATATTTATATCTTTCAAAAGCGGGGGCATGTTTCGGAACACCGACGGAGCGCCTGATGCTAATAAACGCACCTGCGATTGATCTTTACGCGGCAAAAGGACTTGATATAACAAAAGAGTATCTCGAAATAGCACTCTGCGCCCAGCACCATAACGGCGGAATTGCTGTCGATATGTGGTGGCAGACATCGACTGCCGGACTTTTTGCCGCGGGTGAATGTGCCGGCACTCACGGAGTAACGCGTCCCGGCGGTTCTGCACTGAACGCCGGGCAAGTTGGCTCGCTCAGGGCCGCGCAATATATTTGCGCGCATCCGAGAATTTCGGAACATACGGCATTTGAAACTGCGCTCACTTCGGCATATGCTTTAAATTCCGAAATCCTCAAAAAAATCAAATCAGAGAGCGACAATGCCGATGACCTGATTTTGTCAGCTCGCCGAAGAATGAGCGACAGCGCGGCAGCAATACGCAATGTTGATGACATGAAAAAAGCGCTTGCCGAAGTATCCGTCGAGCTTAAGTCTCTCTCAGACAACGTGCATATAAGCAGTGAATCGAACTTCTATAAGTATTACAAGCTCAAGGACACTCTCGTAACTCAGAAATCAGTTCTTACGGCAATGATAGATTATGCGGAAAACGGCGATGGTACGCGCGGTTCTGCGCTCTACTACGACAGGGACGGCGACTTGCGCGACGGTCTCGAGGAAGTATTCAGATTCTCTCCCGAGTGCGGGAACACACGCGCTTATGTTCAGGAAACGTCCCTTGACGGGGACACCTTTAGCTGTGTTTCGCGCCCTGTGCGCGATATTCCGAACAATATAGACTTCTTTGAAAATGTATGGCGTTCCTACCGAGAAAACAAGAATATATATTAAAAAGAGCTTCCGCATCACAATGCGGAAGCTCTTTTTCAGTTTACGGTTAGTATATTCTGCTTATCAGTCATCGGGTATGAAATAATGCTCTTTTCGCTCAGATTTTCTTTATTCATATCAACTGCGCGAATTTGTCGGTCGTTATATGTCGTGTAATAATATATTCCTTTGTCCGCATTGCAGCAGCTCGAATATATAGTTATTTCGTACTTTCCCTGCCCCGTCTCGCAGCACCCGCGTGTTTGTTCCACCGAACCGAGAATGTGAAAAAACTGACTGACGCTTGATAATTCGTCGTTTTTCGACAGCGAGTTTTCTCTCACAAAAGCCGCCCTTACAAACCGCGACTGTGAAGACAAGTCCCCCGGAAGTCCGATACCTCCCATTCCTCTGCTGTACGCTTCAAGATTCAGTTTTTCGGAAAATCGGTTTTCGCCCTCCCGCGGGGAGATTGCTCTGTAATTGTTGAGTTGGAACACTTGAAGAGGAAACGGAGGATTATTTGTCAGTACGCCGATTTCATTGTCGTATATATTTAACCCGTCCTTTGTTATTTCAAGCGTTATGCACTCTCTGCGGTCTGCAATAATCCAATGAAGCTGAGCAGGCGGCATCTTTTCGGAGTAGCGTTCGTTTGTCATATTCATGTTTTCTATTTCCGCGCGTGCTTCGTTCACATCAGCACACCTTGCCAAAAGCCACGGTATGAACTCAAACTGTGCAACGTTGCATTTTTTCGGAGATTTCTTGCCGTAGTACGCATTCCCGACGAAGTTAAGCCCTGCAACACACAAGCCTTCTTCGTTTACCGCATCGTAGTAAAGCGGATATCCGTCCCGCATATGCGCCGTTCCTATCATTGCGTAGTGGTTTGTTATCACATCGGAATTTCTCATGCACAGCGGGAATTTTCGCGGCATCACAGCTATGCTTTCGCCGTAGCTTGCATCATAGTCGAGATTTCTTCCAAAATAAAAGTTATCGGTCATATACGTTATGGCTGTACACATTTTCAATTCCCCATTTGCACATTTTTCCTTCTTATTGTCTCCAAACTGCTCTAATGTATGCCATACTTTTTTGAATTGATGCGCTTTAACGTCTTGCCTGTGCTCCTTACGCAGAAAGCTATTTTATTAAATTAATTATTAAAGTATCCAAGCACAATTTCGGCTGTAATACGCATACCGCGCGGAAGGCTCTGTATAAGAACCTTTTCTTCGCGGGTATGACTGCCGTGTCCGTCGTATGTACCCGCACAGACAGCGGGAACTCCCATTGACATCGGGATGTTGCAATCGGTAGAGCCGGATGTGCATGAAACCTTGCAGTCTCCGTATTTTTCCTGTGCCGATACGCATTTGTTTATCATGTCTGTCAACACATTTTCATCGACACTGTCGCTGCACGGACGCTCGCCAATCAATTTGCTGTTAATCTCTACTCCTTCACAGGCAATCTTTTTCAACTCATCTTCAAAATTTGATTTCATCTGAGCTAAAGCTTCAAATGAATCGGAACGGTACTCATAGAGCATTGACGCCTCCTGTGCAATGGTATTGACTGAGGTTCCGCCTTCTATTACTCCGACGTTGTACGTTGTCTTTGTTCCTTCCTTTTTCGGCACATTCTGATTGCATAAATTGTTTATGAGCTTTGCAAGAAAGTGAATCGCACTTTTGTTTCCGAAAGCGTTAAACGAATGTCCGCCCTCCGTCTTAACTGTTACGCGGTATCGATGCGAGCCGACGCATGTTGTTACTACGGCATCATATTTCCCGTCAAATGTGTATACACAGGCTATGCGGCCTTTAAAATCTTTCATAATCTGCCGCACACCGCGGAGATTTCCCAATCCTTCTTCCCCGCTGTTTGCAACAAAAAGAATCCCGCAATCCGGCTTCAAATTTTCTTTTATAACGTACTTTGCGGTCATCATAAGCATAGCGAGACATGCCGTATCGTCGCCGACCCCGGAAGAGTAGAAGTACTCGCCGTCGCTGTTAAACGGCATTGGCTCGGTGTCCGGAAAAACGGTATCTGTGTGCGCCATAAAAACAACTATATCATTTCTGTTCTCGCAGTTAATCGGGCAAACCACGTTTAGTGCATCATCAATATACACATTCTCCGCTCCGTTGGACGCCAACCAATTACGGCAGAACTCCGCACGCTTCTCTTCATGATTCGAGGGTGCCGGAATTCGGCAGAGTGTCTCAAGCAGCTTTTCTGTTTCTTCTTTTGTCTCATCTATATAGTGTATTACGCCGCGCGTCAGCTCATATTTCATTTTTAACCTTCCTTTTTGCAATTAGCATAGACATTATATCACCGTTTACTGCCAAAAGCAATTCGGATTGTGTTTGCTCACCAAATTCGAGAACGGCTTCCCGCTCTCAACATTGCATATTGGGTTGTGTCCGTTCTCAGT
>CAKSEF010000016.1 GCA_934446465.1 uncultured Oscillospiraceae bacterium | reverse complement strand
TTCTTCTTTGCGGTGTCAATCAGCTCCTGAAGCTGTGCCGATGTTTTGGTAATCGGCTTTTCGCACAGTACGTTAAAGCCGTGATTGAGCAGGTCGAGGGTGGTTTCGTAGTGCATGTGGGAATATGACGCATTTACGACGAGGTCAATGTCGTCTCTCTTGAAAAACTCCCTGTAATCACTGTATGTATCACAGCCAAAGTCCTCTTTTGCGAATTTCGCGCGCTTTTCGTCAAGCTCCGCGACGGCAACGACATTCACGATATCATTGTTTTCGGATTTAAAGAACGCACTGTGAATATCACACCCGCTCCTGCCGTATCCGATGACAGCGACATTAAGCTTTTCCATTTCTGCAATCTCCTTTTCTTTGTTTTATATTTAAATTATGTTGCAGACTTATTTATTGCAAGTTCGATGTACTTGACAAAAGAGCCGTACATGCGAAGAAAACCGATGTCATTGGGGTGCGTTCCGTCAACCGTGCAGGAGCGCGGGAACTCACCCGCAAACATACCCGCTCCGTCTATGAAGAAGACATTCCCGTCTCCGCGGCGCATGGCATTTGCATATGTATTGAAAATGATTTGACGGCGTTCAAAGCCGAACGGGGGATTTCCGTCCCGAATAGTGGGCGCGGAAGCAAAAATAACGGGGACATCGGGATTTTTTTCGCGGAAACGCAGAAATCCACGCTCGTGCGTCTTTTCAAGGTGCTCCGCATCGGGAGCATTATAGTCGTAATCATACACAAAAACGCTCATGTCAAGCGATGAGATGTAATCGATAATTGCGTCCTCGCCGCGGGCGGAGCCCGAAAAGCCGAGGTTGATATAATCGCAGTCAAGCCTCTGTGAAACCATGGAGGCGTAGCAGTTTCCCGGGCGCGATGCGCATCCGCCCTGCGTTATTGACGAGCCGTAAAAAACTACGGGCTTTCGGAAGGTGTACGGCAGAGGCGGTAAAAGCTCGGCCTTTTCGGAAAGGATTATATATAAATCATCGACCTTGTTATACAGCGGGAAGTTGATTGTAACCTCGCGCATTTCTTCGCTTTTGAAGTGGCACACCGATTCGTAACCGCCTTCAAAATTGCCCCAAGGCGGGACGAAGCTGTGTTCATAAACCTCGCGTCCGCCGCGCTTTACATACATATCAAACCCGGAGCTTCCCGTGGCAGGCATGTGAGGCATTATGTTGACTTCGGGCATAACGCATTTTATCCCGATATATTCGGAATTTGTACGGAAGCGGACGCGCCCGCCGGCAGTGTTGAGCGAAAGCGTTTCAACATTTTCGCTCACCTTGCGGGCAGCGTCTGCGGGCAGACGGCGAAAGACAGTCTCGGTCTTAGGATTGTACAAACCGTGGATTGAAAAGGCATCGTTCTCCCTTATGTTATAGACCTTCATATCGGGTTCGTTAAACGCCGCGGAGACGGCGAGATTTTTGTCTATTTCACTGAATTTTTTTGTCATAACAATCACTCCGCGCTCATTATAACACACAGGAATTTTATGTCAATAGAAAAAAACACTTATTATTTGTTCAAATTGCATTTTTTCGTGTTTTATAAAAAATCCTGAATAAAGCGCGGAAAAAACCTTGCTATTTTTGCTGTTATGTGATATATAAGTATGCAGTAAACAAATATTTCAGCCGAAAGGAATTGAAAAAATGAATATTGCATTTGCCGGATTTAAGCATTATCACATAGGTACACTCTATGAAGAAGCAAAGCAAAACCCGGACATAAACATAATCGGAGCGTGGGAGCCGACGGAGGACGGACGGCGCCTCGCAGGCGACTTCGACATAGAATTCAACTACGAAAGCCTTGAGGACATTTTGAACGATTCACAGGTCGACACGGTCATTCTCGGCGGGTATTACGGCGAGCGCGGAGAGCATGCGATAAAGGCACTCAAGGCAGGAAAAAATGTCTATACCGACAAACCGCTCTGCACAAGAATCTGCGAGCTTGACGAAATCGAACGCATAGCTCGTGAAAAAAATCTTAAGGTCGGATGTATGCTGACGCTCCGCTTTGGCATGGGAATGAAGACCGTCCGCGACATTATTATGAGCGGAAAGCTCGGAAAAATCGGAACGATCGACATGACGGCTCAGCATCCGCTCTCTTACGGCTCGCGTCCGCATTGGTATTTTGAGGAAGGAAAGCACGGCGGAACGATAAACGACATAGCAATCCACGGCATAGACATCGTACGCTTCGTAACGGGATACGGGCTTAAGAGAGTAGTTGCCGCGCGCACATGGAATCACTTTGCGGATAAGGAACCGCAGTTTAAGGATTGCGGACAGTTCATGGTCGAACTCGAAAACGGAGCTGGATTCATGGGCGACGTCTCATACGCGGCGCCGGCAAAAAACGGTATGAAGCTCCCGTTCTATTGGAGAATCCTGTTCTGGGGAACAAAGGGCGTTATTGAGTATAAGATTAACGGCGAAAGTGTTGAAGCCGCATTCACGGATGATGAGGGATTAAAACCAATAAAGCCGGAAATGTACGACGCAACCTGCCTCGGCGAATTTATAAAGGAGCTCCGCGGAGAGGAGTCCATTATAACTACAAAGGATGTTTTAAGAACGTCGCGCGATGCGCTTACAATGCAGGCCGCCGCAGAATAGCAGATATGAAAAAAGTGCCGTAATGCGTGAGCATTACGGCACTTTTTATGCTTTTAACAGATTGACATTATTGTTTCGAAGTTTTTCTCGCGAGTCTTTGACATGATTATGCACCAGTCAACGATAGCCATGATTCCGCAGACGCCGGCAGTGAGAAGCTTCAAAACTCCGAGACCGACATCGCCTATGTAGAAACGGTCAACTCCCAAACCGCCGAGGCAGATGGAAAGAATGAGCGCCGTTGTCGGGTCCTTAAGCTCGGCCGCCATAATCATATTAAAGCGTGTGTCGTCAAGCGAGAGGAGTTTCTCCCGTACAACCTGAAGCTGTGCGGGGTCAAACTTGTTCTGGTTTGCCATTATAAAAGTATCAACCTTTTGAATATCCATAAAAATACCCCCTTTCAATGTCAAGTATACAATCAAATCCGACATATGTCAATAATATTATACAATTTTTAAAATATTGTAGATAAACGCCGAAATACAGACTGAAAGCATAAGCACAACTGCGAGCGAGCGCCTTTTGAAAAGCCCGATATGGCAAAAGCCCAAAACGACGAAGAGAAGCGGAACCGCGAACGGATTAAAGGATAAATACGCCTTAAAATCGCCGCGCAGGAGGGCAAGCACCGCGCGCGTGGAACCGCAGGCCGGGCAGGGAATACCCGTCAGCTTCTTAATCGGGCAATATATTCGGAATTTCAGCGAGAGGAAAATATAAATTCCGAGAATAAGGAACACAAAGACGTGCAGAAGTATGAGCTTTTTCTTACTCATTGGTGCTTTCGGGAGCTTTTTCCTTTATGGCGTCGAGACGCTTGTCAACATCGGAAAGCTTATTCTCCGTTTCGGAGAGCGCATCCTCGGAGAGGTCTTTGCCGTCGTCCTTGCTCAGCGTCATTCCGCACTCTGCGAGGATTGAGCCGAGCTCGGAAAACTCCGCCGCAATCTTAGAGTCCGAAAGCGCGGCGACGGTCGGCGCGAGCGAGGAATATTTTTCCGCCACGTCGGAATACTTCGACAACAGCTTCTCGGCGGCGTTTTTTCCGCAGCCGAAAAACAGCGAAAGCATAAGAACCGACAAGAGAATAACTGAAACGGATTTTTTCATTTTGCATCACCTTTGCTATGTAAAAATATTATTCTATATATGCTCTTTTTATGACAACGGGAGTCGTCGGCTTGTCGCGCATATCGGTGTCCATGGAAGCAATGGCATCAACAACGTCAAGACCTTCCGTAACGCGGCCGAAAGCGGCATACTGCCCGTCAAGATGCGGTGCGTCTTCGTGCATGATGAAGAACTGTGAGCCCGCGGAATTGGGCATCATCGAACGCGCCATGGAGATAACTCCGCGCGTGTGCTTGAGCGTGTTATTCACGCCGTTTGAGCTGAACTCGCCCTTAATCGTGTGCCCGGGCCCGCCCATGCCAGTGCCGTCGGGGCATCCGCCCTGAATCATGAACCCGCTTATGACGCGGTGGAACGTAAGCCCGTCATAAAAACCGTCGGACACGAGTTTTTCAAAGTTTTTGCAGGTAATGGGCGCATTCTTCGGGTCAAGCTCAAGCTTGATTGTCCCCATTCCTTCGATTTCAAGAACTACCATTTTAATACACTCCCAAACTTAAATTTACTAAGGATATTATACACAACCGCACTGTGTTTTGCAAGGAGTTTTACGGCATGGGGTTCGACTCTTTTTGTCTATGGAAATTATTTGTTGCTAAAACGTGATTTGCGTGATAAAATAAGTTAAATATCAAAAAGAGAGATGAATAAAATGAAAAGGGATATGAACCTTACAATGCTCATGGATTTTTATGAGCTTACTATGGCTAAGGGATATTTTCAGAACGGAATGAAGGATACGATAACGTATTTTGATATGTTCTTCCGCAAGATTCCCGACGGCGGGGGATTTGCGATAATGGCAGGGGTGGAACAGCTTGTCGAGTATCTGCGCGAGCTGTCGTTTGACGATGAGGACATTGCGTTTCTGCGCGAAAAGGGAATGTTTGACGAAGGCTTTCTCGAATATCTCAGGAATTTCAGGTTCACAAGCGATGTCTGGGCAGTACACGAAGGAGCGCCGATTTTTCCGGGAGAGCCTATCGTAACCGTCCGCGGCCCCGCAATAGAAGCTCAGCTCATAGAAACAATGGTGCTTCTGACAATCAACCACCAGAGTCTTATAGCGACAAAGGCGAACAGAATCGTCCGCGCCGCGCAGGGAAGACCCGTTATGGAGTTTGGCTCAAGGCGCGCGCAGGGCTATGACGGCGCAATTTTCGGAGCACGCGCGGCATACATCGGCGGCTGCGTCGGTACTGCGTGTACAATATGCGAAAGAGACTACGGAATCCCCGCAACGGGCACAATGGCACATAGCTGGGTTCAGATGTTCCCGAGCGAGGAGGATGCTTTCCGCGCATATGCGCGGACATGGCCGAACGCCTGCTCGCTCCTTGTGGACACCTATAACGTGCTGAAATCGGGAATCCCGAACGCAATAAAGATATTCCGCGAGGAGCTTCTCCCGCGCGGAATACGTCCGCAGAGCATAAGAATAGACAGCGGTGATATGACATATCTGTCCCGCAAGGCGCGCAAGATGCTCGATGACGAGGGATTTACCGACTGTAAGATAATAGCGTCGAATGCGCTTGACGAATATATAATCCGCGACATACTCATGCAGGGCGCGAAGATAGACGCATTCGGCGTCGGCGAGCGTCTTATCACGTCGAGAAGCGAGCCCGTGTTCGGGGGTGTGTATAAGCTCGCGGCCGTTGAGCAGGACGGAAAAATTATTCCGAAAATCAAACTTTCCGAAAATGTCGAGAAGATTACGACACCGGGATTTAAGCAGGTGTGGCGTCTTTTCGACAATGAGAGCGGAAAGGCAATGGCGGACGTTATAACCCTTCACGACGAGGTGATTGAAAGCGGAAAGCCTTACGAGCTTTTCGACCCCGAGTTTACATGGAAGAGAAAAACGATAGATAACTTTACGGCCCGCCCCGTTCTTGAAAAGATTTTCGACGGAGGAAAGTGCGTGTGTGAAAATCGCAGTGTCGATGAGATACGCGATTACTGCGCGCGTGCAACGGACGAGCTTTGGAGCGAGGTTCTGCGTTTTGAAAACCCGCATAAATACTATGTGGATATGTCGCAGAAGCTCTGGAATATGCGAAAAGAGCTTCTTGATTCTCATTGATTGAAAAAAACGGCACTCGGTGCCGTTTTTTTCATCATTAGACAGTTTTTTTCATTGCAATAGGTGGAATAATACTGTATTATAATACCATGTTGTATATATCCGGAAAAAAATAACTCGGCGGTGTAAAGATGACTGACAGAAAACTGGTAGATTTATTTGAAGAAACATTCGGCGCAAGAGACGGAATTCAACTGTACAGCGCGCCGGGAAGAGTGGAACTCGGAGGAAACCATACCGACCACCAGCACGGAAACGTGCTTGCCGCAAGCATAAACCTTGATATGCGCGCCGCGTGCGCCGTAAACGGAACAAATACCCTGTGCGTCAAGAGCGACGGCTACCCGAAAATAGAAATCGACCTCGGCGACCTGTCTGCGAGGGAATGTGATAAAAACACGACCACATCTCTCGTGCGCGGAATAGCCGACGCATTTTTTCGTCGGGGCAGAGATATAAGCGGAGCTGATATGTACATCGTGTCGGACGTTTTGAAAGGTTCGGGACTCTCGAGCTCCGCCGCATTTGAGGTGCTGACGGCGACGGCGTTGTCGGGTCTTTTTGATGCGGGCTTTGACGCGGTGGAAATTGCGAAAATCGGGCAGTATGCGGAGACGGTTCATTTCGGCAAGCCGAGCGGGCTTATGGACCAGATGGCGTGCTCGGTCGGCGGTATAGTTGCGATAGACTTCAAAAATGAGATGCCAAAGGTGCAGAAAATAGAATGTAACCTTGAAAGTTACGGATACGACCTTGCGATTATAGACGCAGGCGCCGACCATGCAGACCTCACGGAGGAGTATGCGTCAATCCCCGCGGATATGCACGCCGTTGCGTCATGCTTCGGCAAGAAATTTCTCGCGGATGTGGACGAGACGGAATTTTTCGAGAGACTCTCTGCGGTAAGAAAAATAACGGGCGACCGTGCGGTTTTGCGTGCCATACACTTTGTTGAGGATAACCGACGCGCGGTTTGTGAAGCGGAATGTCTCAAACGCGGTGATTTTGACGGATTTCTGAAGCTCGTTTCCGAGTCGGGACGTTCTTCGTTTATGTATCTCCAAAACGTTTATGCTTCGGGCGAAACGAAAAATCAGGCGATGGCATACGCCCTTGCCGCCTGCGAGCATCTTCTTGAGGGGCGCGGGGCTGTCAGAATACAGGGCGGCGGCTTCGGCGGCACTGTTGAAGCTTTTGTGCCGAAGGACATGAGAGGATACTTTGAGGACGGCATCGACAAAATGATAGGAAAGGGTATGTGCCGTATGCTTGCAATACGCCCCGACGGCGGGAAACGCATACTTTAATCAATTTGAGAGTGGGTTTCAGAAGATGAGTGTTTTTGCGGACATAAACAATTTAACAGAATACGCCGTTTCCTGCGGTCTTATTTCGCCGTCGGATACGCGCTATATGAGAAATATGCTGGCAGATGCGCTTGCGGAAAAGGCGTTTTCAGATGAAGAGGCATCGGGAAAGAGCCTTGCAGACACGCTTCGGTCGCTCTGCGATTTTGCGGCGGATAAGGGGATTATAGAAAAAACTCAGACGGATTATGACCTTTTTGATACTAAGCTTATGGGAATACTCACCCCGCGCCCGAGCGGGGTCATAGCCGAGTTTATTGAGAAGTACCTCGAATCCCCGCTTCATTCCACTAATTGGTACTATAAATTTTCGCAGGATACAAACTACATCAGGCGCGACAGAATAGCACGCGACATGAAATGGCAGACGGAAACGGAGTACGGAACGCTCGATATAACAATTAACCTGTCAAAACCCGAAAAAGACCCGCGCGCAATAGCGAAGGCGAAGAATTTGCCGAAAACGGGATATCCGAAGTGCGCACTCTGTATCGAAAGCGAGGGCTATTCGGGAAGAAACGATTTTCCTGCGCGCCAGAATCACAGAATAATCCCCATTGAGATTTGCGGTAAGCCTTGGAGCTTTCAATATTCGCCGTATGTGTACTATAACGAGCATTGCATCGTGCTCAATTCGTCGCACGTGCCTATGAAAATCGATGAAAATGTGTTTGAGAAGCTCTTTTCGTTTGTTGACCTGTTTCCGCACTATTTTGTCGGCTCGAATGCCGATTTGCCGATAGTCGGCGGGTCGATACTCGCCCACGAGCATTTTCAGGGCGGACACTACTCGTTCGCAATGGAGCGCGCAAAGGCAGAAAAGGCATACAAAATAGAAGGCTTTGAGGATGTCTCTGTCGAGCGTGTTAAGTGGCCGATGTCGGTTCTGCGCCTGAGGTGCGACGACAAAGAGCGTTTGTGCCTTCTTGCGGGAAGAATACTTAAAAAGTGGCGGGAATATACTGACGAAAGCGCACGGATTTTTGCCGAGACGGACGGAGTTCCGCATAATACAATAACCCCGATTGCGCGCTTCCGCCGGCGTGAATACGAGCTTGATTTGGTGCTGCGTAACAACATAACGACACCCGAGCACCCGTTCGGGCTCTACCATCCGCACGAAGAACTGCATCACATTAAGAAAGAAAATATAGGCCTTATCGAGGTGATGGGGCTCGCCGTGCTCCCTCCGCGTCTGCGCGAAGAGCTGGAGCTCATGTGCGATTATGCCGAGCGGGGCATTGATTTCTCGGAAAATGAGAAGATAGAAAAACACGCCGAGTGGGCGCGTAAAATAATGAAAAACAAGAACTCCGACGAAAGCTATGAAGAGTTTTTCAAAAGAGAAATAGGTCTTGTTTTTGAAAAAGTGCTTGAGTGTGCCGGAGTATTCCCGCGCAATGAGGCGGGAATGAGCGCATTCGACAGGTTTGTAGGGGAGGTATAACCGTGAAGTCGTTCAGGAAAGAACTGTATTTTAATTTTTCGACGCGCAGGGGACTCAAGAATATAACTCCCGATGTCGAGGAAGCGGTTCGTGAATCGGGAATCCGCGAGGGATTTGTCCTTGTAAATGCAATGAATATAACCGCGAGCGTTTTCATAAATGACGATGAGAGCGGACTCCATCACGATTTCGAGGTCTGGCTCGAGGGGCTTGCGCCCGAAAAACCGTACAGCCGATATATGCACAATGGGTTTGAGGATAACGGCGACGCCCATTTAAAACGCACGATTATGGGGCGTGAGGTTGTTGTTGCGATAACGGACGGAAAGCTCGATTTCGGAACGTGGGAGCAGATTTTTTATTTCGAGTTTGACGGAAAACGCACAAAGCACGCGCTTATAAAAATAATCGGAGAATGAAGCTTGCATTAAAGATAGGAACCGTAATACTGTTTCTCGCGTTTGTGATTTACAGTGCGCAGTTGGTTCTGACAAGACACCGCGTAGAGGAATTTGAGGTGCGCGGTGCGGACGTTTCGGCATATCAGGGGAATATAGACTGGGAAGTGTTTTCCGAAAACGGGCTCGACTTCGTGTTTATAAAGGCAACCGAGGGAAGCTCTTACAAAGACAGGCGGTATGCACAAAACAGCACGGGTGCGAAGAAAACCGACCTTGCCGTTGGTGCGTATCATTTCCTGAGCTTTGAAAGTGACGGAAAAAAACAGGCGGAAAACTTTATCGAAACTGTATCAAAAGAGGATATAACGCTTCCGCCGGTAATCGACCTGGAGCTCTACGGAAAGTACAATGCCTCTCCGCCAAATGCAGGGGATGTACGGGAAATTCTCGATGCAATGATTGAAGAATTGTACGGATATTACGGAAAAAAGCCGATAATATATACGAATAAGCACGCATATACGCTCTTCCTCGCGGGAAGATACAGGGACTGCGATATATGGTTCTGCGACCTTGTAAAAAATCCGAGACTGCCCGACGGCAGACGCTGGACATTCTGGCAGTACACACATACCGAGATACTGAGCGGATACTCGGGAGGGGAAAAGCGCATAGACTTAAACGTATTTAACGGCTCGAAGAAAGATTTTAAAGAATATTGCAAATAATAAAGCCGGCGCATTGCGCCGGCTTTGAAGCCACCGTCCGACAAGGCAGTATTGCCCTGCAAAGCAGTTTTGAAAATCGGAGTTTAAGAAAAAGACAAGGGGACAGACCGCCGTAATACTGACGTATACGGCGGTCTGTTTATGAAGTATTTACTTAAAATACGGTTTCAAAACCAATGCTTCCTTATCGGGCAGAGGCTTTAGATTACTTCTTTTTCTTTTTTATGAAAGTTTTTCCCACAAGCTGGAGATATCCGATGACTGCAACCGCAAACGCGCTTACGGCGTCCACGATGATATCCTTCATTGTATCGACAAGCGCCGCATGGCCGACAAGCTCAGTTCCGTCCGCAAGGCGGAATTTCTGCATATTAAGCCCGAAAAGCGAATCGCCCGAAAATTCGTATATCTCCCATATCGCACCGACCGAGAGCGCGAAGCAGAACGCAAACATTGCAACAAATGCGGGGCTTAAATCAACAGAAACATTTTTTGAATCGTTCAGAATGCTGACAAGTGTGAATCCGAGTGCACCGAGCATCGCGCCAGAGAATGCGTGGAGAACGGAATCCCAGTGCGGAACGACGTAATAGAAGTTTTTTACTTCGCCGAGGTATATGGCGCAGTAGAGAAATACAAAATATAAAATACTCATGTAGTTCGGGATTTCAAATGACCACTTCCGCTCGATAAACATCGGAAGCCCGATAACGACAAGCCCGAGGGCGCATTGCAAAAGCATGAGAACATAATCGCTTCGGAGATGACCTTTATCGTCGGGAACAACGGCACCGCTCGGAGCGTTTATTATTTTGACTATCGAATAGATAATTGAAAATGCAAGAGAGATGACAACAATAAGCCAAACGGCAGTTTTCCAGCTGAGTTTTTTCTTCATTAAAAACACCTCCGCGCAACGATTATACAATTTGTGTCGAAAAATGTCAATTAAATTATAAACTACACTTGCAAGATTTAGTAGATACATATATAATAAAACGGTAAAGGACGTGTAAAAGTTCGTGAATTATATAATAATTGACTTGGAATGGAATCAAGCCGTGAATAACGATGAAGTTGTTTCCGACGAAATGGGAAACAAACTCTACGGCGAGATAATACAGATTGGCGCGATAAAAACCACCTCACGGTTTCGCGTCTGCGATGAGCTCAAGCTCAACGTGAAGCCGAAATATTACAAGGTTATCCACAGAAAAGTGCGCCAGATTACGGGAATCAATCAGGACGACCTGAAAAAGGGCGAAAGCTTCTCCGACGCGATTGACACACTGCGCGCATGGTGCGGGGACGATTTCGCATTTTTGACATGGGGCCCCGATGATATCCGTATTCTGAGAAGAAACATAGAAATCTACGGCGGAGATTCGTCTTGGATAGACACATGGTTCAATCTTCAGTCGATATATAATATGCAAACCGATTCGGACGGGAGCCAAAAGTCGCTTTCGGCGGCGATGGAGCACTTCCAAATAGTTCCTGACCGAAAAATGCACGACGCGCTTAACGATGCTTATTATACGGCACTCGTCGCAAAAAAACTCGATGTAAAAAGAGGAATTGCCGAGCTTGCGAAAGCCGAGAGTATGCGGCCCATAATAAATGAGGACAGACCGCTTCTGTGCGAGATGTATGCAGGGTTCAAGCTCCGGCGCGAGGTGTTCCGCGACCGCGAGGCATCAACGGTCAAATGCCCCGAGTGCCGTAAGGTCTGCGCCGATATGAGAAAGTGGATAACTGAGCGGGAATGTAAATATATAACGCTTGCGAGCTGTCCCGAGCACGGGAAATTTGCGGCGCGCCTCTGCCTTACAAAATCAAATTCGCAGTACACTGCCGTAAAGTATGTTTATACGGCGGGCGGCGGCGCGGAGGCTTTCTACGAAGAAAAAGAAAAAAAGCTCCAGATTCGCAAAAAGAGACGTTCACACAAAGCACAGACGGGAACAGGGGGTGTTAAAAGGAATGGAAAACAACAAACGCAAAAGAAGATGGGGCGATAGATACGACGGATACAGAGTGCGTAATCTTGACCCGCTGTTTGAGGTAATACCGCATATAATGCGCTCGCGGGTTGACAGCCAGATTTTCTTTGAGGAACAAATAGATATATCGGGACTCCGCAAGTTCGTTGTGGAAAACAGAAAGGGTATCCCCGGTCTTTCGCTTTATCATGTGTTCGTCGCGGCGATAGTGCGAACAATCGTCCAGCGTCCGCGCGTCAACCGATTTGTGAGCGGAAGAAAAATTTATGCACGGAGCTATCTCCGCGCATCTCTCGTCGTAAAAAAGGGAATGCACGAGGACGCGGAAGAAGCGCTCATGACACCGTATTTTGAAAAGACCGACACGCTCGCCGATGTTGTAAGGCGGTTTAACGAGGCAATAGCCGAGGTGATGAGGGAGGACGGCGACGGAACTAACGGAACGGATATAACGGCAAGGCTCATAGGAATGCTTCCCGGATTCGTGAAAAAGTTCTTCATCTGGATTATACGCTCACTTGATTCGGTCGGACTTATGCCCAAGGCGATTAACCGTGTAAGCCCGTTCCACTCATCGATTTTCGTTACGAATGTAGGCTCGATAGGGCTTGCGTCAATATACCACCATCTGTATGAGTTCGGAACGACGTCGGCATTTATGGCGATAGGAAGAAAAGAAATAAAGAACGAGCTCAACCGCGACGGGAGCGTCAGCACAAAGCACGTCATAAATATGCGCTTCGTGCTGGATGAGAGAATATGCGACGGTTATTACTTTGCCTCCGCTATAAAGCTTTTTAAGTACTACATCAAAAATCCCGAGCTTCTCCTTAAAGAGCCCGATTACATAAGCGATGATATGTAACGGCACATCTTTAAGTATCGTTGTTGGTGAATATTCCATGCGAGAGGTAAGCTATGGGAAATGTTTTTGAGAAGATATACGAACAGGTGAAAAAAATTCCGAGGGGAAAGGTTGCAACGTACGGGCAGATAGCGGCACTTGTCGGAAATCCGCGCCTTGCAAGAGTCGTGGGGTACGCTCTCCACGTAAACCCCGAGCCGGGAGTAATTCCGTGCCACCGCGTCGTGAACCGCGAGGGGAGAACGTCGGGTTCATTCGCCTTCGGCGGTGAATACATTCAGCGCGGACTCCTTGAGAGCGAGGGAGTAGAGTTCTCTCCCGACGGTACGGTAGACCTTGATAAGTACCTTTGGCGGACGTGAAAAACGGCGCACCGAATATCGGTGTGCCGTGATTTTTTATACCATGTAGAGTGCGCTTTTTGCTCTCTACCGCGGGTAGAAAAAGAGTAGAGAAGCGAAAAAACGGAGTAGGTTGCATATTTTGAGGTGTAATGGTATCCTTTTCTAAAGGGCAGACGAAGCAAAAAAAGCCCGCGAGGAGGAAAACCATGATTAAAATATTTACGGATTCGGCGGCGAACATACCGAAAGCAATCTGTGATGAACTCCAAATATCCGTCGTGCCGTTTTATTATAATATGGACGGCAAAGAAGTCTGCTGTGAAGACGAAGAGTTTGACGGAAAGAAGTTCTATGATGCACTGCGCGCGGGAAGCGTGGTTAAAACATCGATGATAAACGAAACGCTGTTTGCCGAGCGTTTTGAAGACGCGCTCGACAAGGGCTTTGACGTGCTGTATATCGGAATGTCGGGCGGAGTAAGCGGAACATTTTTTGCCGCATCGTCGGCTGCGCGCGATTTGCGCGAAAGATATCCATACAGGAAAATAGAAACCGTGAACACGCGCGGAGCGTCTCTCGGAGAGGGACTTATCGTTATTGAAGCGGCAAAGAGGCTTCTTGAGAACGACAATTTCGACGAGCTTGCGGAATATGTAAAAGAGCTGTGCGAAAGGCTCTGCCAATACTTCACGGTTGAGGACCTGCGCCACCTGCGCCGCAGCGGAAGAATCTCGGGTGCGGCGGCGGTCGTAGGAAGTCTGCTCGGGATATGCCCCATTCTCAAGGGAAACGAAAACGGAGAAATAGTTCTGAGTGATAAGGTGCGCGGAAGAAAACGCGCTCTTGCGTATCTTGCGGAGCGCTGGGAGAAGCTCGGCGGAAAAAAGGACGGTCTCATAGCAATAGCTCATTCGGATAATGACGAGGGATGCGAATATCTCCTTTCAAAGCTCCGCGGAAAGGGTTTTTGCGGTAAATGCATAACTGCCTGCTATGAGCCTGTAACAGGCTCGCACGTAGGACCCGGAACAGTCGCACTGTTCTTCTTTAAGTAATAAACTCCCGCTTCGGAATTTCCGAAGCGGGAGTTTTGCACTATTCCGTAAACAGACCGGGAGTGGAGAGGTATCTTCCCCCGCCGTCGGGAGCAATGGCAACTATCAGCTTACCCTTGTTCTCGGGAAGCTTCGCAAGGAGCTCCGCGGCATAAATTGCTGCGCCCGAAGTTATCCCGACGAATATTCCGTCCGAACGGCAGACATCCCTTGCTGACGAGTATGCCTCATCCGTCGAAACGGTTATAATGTCGTCATAGCTCTCCGTATCAAGCGCCTTGGGAACAAAATTTGCGCCGATTCCCTGGAGCTTGTGCGGCCCGCTCTTTCCCTCGGAGAGGAGCGGTGAGTCCGACGGCTCTACGGCTATGACCTTTATGCTTTTATTCCGCTTTTTAAGCGCGTGCGAAAGCCCCGTAACGGTACCGCCCGAGCCAACGCCGGCAACTACGATATCAACCTTTCCTCCGGTGTCGTTCCATATTTCAAGCGCGGTTGTAACCTCGTGTACGGCGGGATTGGCAGGATTTTCAAATTGGTTGGGGATAAAGCTTCCCGCAATGCTTGATTTGATCTCCTCCGCCTTTTTCATTGCGCCGTCCATGCCCTCACTTCCGGGTGTGAGAACAAGCTCTGCTCCGTATGCGGAGAGAAGCGTGCGCCTTTCGGCACTCATGGTATCGGGCATTGTGAGGATGACTCTGTATCCCCGCGAGGCGCCTATTGCCGCAAGCCCGATGCCCGTATTTCCGCTTGTCGGTTCAATTATTGCAGAGCCGGGCTTTAAAAGTCCGCGGTTTTCCGCATCGAGTATCATGGAATAGGCGGCTCTGTCCTTTATACTGCCCGTCGGATTAAAATATTCAAGCTTCGCGCAGATTTTTGCCTCCAAGTTTCTGCTCTTTTCATAATTGCAGAGCTCTAAGAGAGGCGTTTTGCCTATAAGCGATTCGATTGATGTATGAATGTTCATGAAAGCATCTCCCAATAAGTTTTTACAAGCGCCGCCGCTTCCCGCAGAATGTAATTTATCCGAAGAACGGGGAGAGATGTTTCGGCGCTCGCCATAGCGGGCTCAAGCCCGAGCTTTCTTGCGATGTACCTTGCGCGGAATATATGATAATCGCTCGAAACTATTACTATATCACAGTCTCCCGAATCACGGACGGAATTTATTATGTCTAAGGAAAAGCGGATGTTCTCCCGAGTATTTTTCGCACGTTTTTCCTCTGTTATGCGTGCCTCGTCAATCCCGCGTGAAACGAGAAACCGCTTCATGACCTCTGCCTCGGAGAAATCCTCGTCGGGGGCTTTTGCCCCGCTGACTATCGCCTTGCAGTTCGGGAACTCGGACATGAGCTCCTCGGTTTTAACCAGTCTCTCATAGAGAGTAAGCGAGGGCTTGTCTCCGTTTATCCCCGCGCCGAGAACTATTAAATAATCACAGTTCTCCGCATTGTCTCCCGAAAGTCCGCTCAATACCATGCAGGTGAGAATTGTTCCCGCGGCAACGCAGAGAACAAATACGGTGATTAAAACATTCCGTATAATTTTCAGCGGTTTTTTCTCAATGTTATTTGAAATGCCGAGGAATGCCGAGAAAAGCGCAAGCGCAAAAAGGACATATGCCGAGAACTTATAGCCGATTAAAGCAAAGTAAAATACAGCCGAAACAACCGCACATACGGCGGAAAATACAAAAAAAGCAGAACGGCGCATCAGTTGTCTGTCTCGGCAAACATAGCGACTCCCGTGCGCTTGTGCTCGCTTCTGTCATGGAAGCGGTTGATGATTGCAAGGTCGTCATCGGAGACGTTGCCGTTTAAGAGATAATCATCTATCTTTGCATATGTGATGCCCATCTCGGCTTCGTCCGTCTGACCCTCGAAGAGTCCCGCCGACGGGGCTTTTTCAATTATGCTTGCAGGCGCGCCGAGAAAACGCAGAAATTCGTACACCTCGCTTACGGTAAGGTCGCCGATTGGGTTGAAATCGCACGCACCGTCGCCGTGCTTTGTGAAATAGCCCATATATCTCTCGCTTCGGTTGCCCGTTCCCGCAACAAGACGGTTTTCAGCAGCAGCGACGGTATAGAGCGTCGTCATACGCAGGCGGGGCGCAATATTTGCGAGGGAGGCGCTGTTCATTTCCACCTTCGTTCCGAACATAAAAAGCATCGCCTCGCGCACGGGTGTGAGGTCGAACATACGATGCTCAATCCCGAATTTTTCAGCGAGCGCAAGCGCATCGTCAAAGTCCGATTCAAAGTTGCGCTTTGACGAACAGGGCATCATAACGCAGACTGTGTTTTCACAGGCTTTCTTGCAGAGGATACCGACAAGCGCACTGTCCTTTCCTCCGCTGTTTCCGAAAATAATTCCCTTTGCACCGCTCTTTCCTATAAGGCCGCGTATAAATGCAACGCGGTTTTCGAGTTCTTTAGCATAATTTCTCATAATAATTACTCCCTTCTTGAATATAGGAAATTATACCACCATGCCTGAAAAATATCAACTAAAAATGATGTTTGGACATAGCAAAGCAATAAAGCACGCGCCGAAAAGACATGGCGCGCACGAATGCCGCCGTTATGGCAGAAAAAGCCGTAACCGTTCCGCTTTTTTTCGGCTCCGTGCAGTTTCAGGATAAGTTTTCCGCTACAAAATAAGGCATTGAGGACACTAAAAGTGTCCTCAATGTTTTTTAAACATCGTATGTCAGAAAAGATCGGCTAAAAACCGTGTATTTTTTTATCAGTCGGCCTTTCGGACATCTGTTATTTGAGTATGGTAAAATTTCCGATAACGGGGAGCTCTTTCTTCTGACCGCGGGCAGCATTCACAATTCCTATAATGGAAAATACGAGCAGTGCGATCGACAAAAGTGAAAAAATCAGCGTTATAATGAGCGTTATTATATACGGAACAAAGACGCCGTTTACCGCGAGCGCAGAGACAATCGATGAAAAAATAGATTTGAGTATAAGGTAACAAATTTGAATGATAAAGAGAATAATTCCCTGATTTGCGTGAAACCGCGCAAACTTGGAATTTTTTGCTCCGAAAATCGGAACAAGAACGAGAATCCCGAGATATGCAAGAACGGCAAAGAGCTTATTATTGTTTACATCCATTATTTCTTCCGTTTCGGCGGGAGAAAAACCGCCCGCATTTCCGGAATATGCAGTTCCGGTACCGTATGCCTGCGCCGTCGTCTGAGGTGCTTCCTGCGCCGTCGACTTAGGTGCTTCCTCTACTATACCGGTTCCGCAGGCGCCGCAAAATTTTGAGTCTTCGGGAAGTTCTGCTCCGCATTTTCTGCAAAATGCCATAGTGAATCACTCCTTTAATTTATATAAATGTTTTGGCTTACCAAAGGAAACTGCGCGCATAACACTGTGAAAGGCTTTCTGCGCCCAGTATATAGAAAAATACGAATATAACCGAAATCAACACTGTGTATATAATCGACCAAATAAGAGAAGCCCGCGCAAAATTCTTCATGTTGTCCTTTTCGGCGGTTATTGAGAGAACCAATGACACGATAAACCCGACAAACGGAATTGCAAAAACAAACATCAGTCCGAAAAATGCACCTGTGCTGACAATTTTATACCTGCCCATCGGAGGTATCTGCGAAAACGTGTTAAACGAATATCTCGGAGGCGGATTCGGACTCGGCGGAGCCGTGTGTCGTACATATCCGCAGTTTGTGGAATTTGCCTCGGGACGGGAGATTATTGCTTCGGTCTTTCGCCCGCATTTCGTGCAGAACACGGAATCTTCGGTAAGCTCCGTACCACAGTTCGTACAGAACTTTTTCACAATAATTCACCTCTTTGATTAAACTGCGATAATTATATCATCTTTTTCCGCGGATTTCAATCCCGCGATAAAATAAAAAATATTTTTTTATTCTTCCCAAAGGACAACACTGCCCTCACGGCGCGTTTTGTTAAGGTCGATTATCCGCTGGTTTGAAGAACCGCGGAAGCGAAGCGAAATGTCTTTCAGACTGTCGACGTAGCGCCCGTCAACAAGCACGTCAATAAGCGATAGGAGCGGTTCTGTCGCCTCGCAGTGGGGATGTGAGCCGTCCCTTAAAAGCTCCTCGAGCGTGAAGCCCGAAAAAGCCCAGATGTCTTTCTTCGGGTACACCTCTTTAACACGCTCTGCAAACGGCAGGAGCGCGCGCTGATTTTCCGGTTCAAACGGCTCTCCTCCGAGAAGAGTCAGACCGTGTATGTATGACGGTTCAAGAAGCTTTATGATACAGTCGGCAGTTTCGTCCGTAAACTCCTTCCCGTAGCGGAAGTCCCACGTCTGCGGCTGAAAGCAGTTTTCGCAGTGATTTGTGCAGCCCGAGACAAAGAGCGTAACGCGGGTGCCTATCCCGTTTGAAATGTCGCTGTTTTTAATTTCACCGTAGTGCATATGTCCTCCTCATAAGTAAAGAGCGGGGCAAAGAGCCCCGCTGAATGTTTTACAGATGCAGAACGCGCTCGCGTATTTCCTGTGTGCGTCCCTGATTCCAGAACTGCGTTCCGATGTAACCGCAGGTGCGTCTCGCGACGTTCATCTTGTCTTGGTCGGTGTTTCCGCATTTCGGGCATACCCAAATGAGCTTGCCGTCCTCCTCGCGGATTTCTATTTCTCCGTCCCACCCGCATTCCTGACAGTAATCGCTCTTTGTGTTGAGCTCGGCATACATTATGTTGTTATAGATAAACTTCATGACATCGAGAACGGCTTCGAGGTTGCCCTGCATATTCGGAACCTCGACATAGCTTATCGCCCCGCCGGGTGATAAGGTCTGGAACTGCGCTTCAAAGCGGAGCTTCTCAAACGCGTCAATCTCCTCGGTAACATGAACGTGGTAACTGTTTGTGATGTATCCCTTGTCCGTAACGCCTTCGATAATGCCGAAACGGCGCTGCAGGCATTTTGCAAACTTGTACGTTGTCGATTCGAGCGGTGTGCCGTAGATTGAGAAGTCGATATGCTCCTTCGCTTTCCATTCGGCAGTTGCTTTGTTGAGATATTTCATCACGTCAAGCGCAAACGGAGTCGCCGACGGGTCGGTATGGCTCTTTCCCGTCATGTACTTTACGCACTCGTAAAGCCCCGCATATCCGAGCGAAATCGTTGAATATCCGTTGAAAAGGAGCTTGTCTATCGGCTCACCCTTTTTGAGCCGCGCGAGAGCGCCGTACTGCCAGAGTATGGGCGCCGCGTCCGAAAGCGTGCCTTTTAGGCGGTTGTGCCTGCACATGAGCGCACGGTAGCAGAGGTCGAGCCTCTCGTCAAATATCTTCCAGAACTTTTCCATATTCCCGCCTGACGAGAGCGCAATGTCGACCAGGTTGAGCGTGACGACGCCCTGATTGAATCTTCCGTAGTACTTCGGCTCGTTCGTCTCCGGGTCTATATACGGAGTGAGGAAGCTGCGGCAGCCCATGCACGTGTAGCAATGCCCGACGCCGTTTTTGTCAACCTTGTCCCTAAGCATGATTTTTTCGGAAATGTAGTCCGGAACCATTCTGCGCGCCGTACATTTTGCGGCGAGCTTTGTGAGGTAGTAGTACTCCGAATCATCATGTATGTTGTCCTCCTCAAGGACATATACGAGCTTCGGGAACGCGGGCGTAATCCATACGCCGTCTTCGTTCTTGACACCGCGGTAACGCTGTTCGAGCGTCTCTTCTATTATAAGCGCAAGGTCTTTCTTCTCCTGCTCGTTCTTGGCCTCTCCGAGATACATGAATACGGTTACAAACGGGGCTTGTCCGTTCGTTGTGAGAAGCGTAACAACCTGATACTGAATCGTCTGTACGCCGCGTCTGACCTCTTCGCGCACGCGCTTTTCCACTATCTTGTTAAAATCATCGTCCGAGAGAGTCATGCCGACAGACTCAAGCTCCGAATTAAGGTCTCTGCAAATTCTTTCACGGCTCACCTGAACAAACGGCGCAAGGTGCGCAAGCGAAATCGACTGCCCGCCGTATTGGTTCGACGCAACCTGTGCTATTATCTGCGTCGCAATATTACACGCCGTTGAGAAGCTGTGCGGACGCTCAATGAGCGTGCCCGTTATAACGGTGCCGTTCTGGAGCATATCCTCAAGGTTTACAAGGTCGCAGTTGTGCATGTGCTGTGCGAAATAATCCGCATCGTGGAAGTGGATAATTCCTTCGTTGTGCGCCTCTACTATGTCCTGCGGAAGGAGGATTCTGTTGGTAATATCACGCGAAACCTCGCCCGCCATATAGTCGCGCTGGGTCGAGTTGATTACAGGGTTCTTGTTTGAGTTCTCCTGCTTTGCCTCCTCGTTGTTGCACTCGATGAGGCTTAATATCTTGTCGTCCGTCGTGTTGGACTGACGTACAAGCGTTCTCGTGTAGCGGTAGGTAATGTATGACTTCGCGACCTCAAAGGCACCGTGCGCCATTATCTGCTTTTCCACCATGTCCTGAATTTCTTCGACAAGGGGCGCGCGCCCAAGCTGCTCGCAGGCGAGAACCACGCTCTCGGCTATCCTCTGAATCTGCTGTGCCGTCATGCGCACCTTCTCGTCAACCGTCTCGTTCGCTTTCGTTATGGCTACGATTATTTTGGTAATGTCAAACACGGCCTCAGAACCGTCTCTCTTGATGATTTTCATTGCTCCGTCTCCTCCAAACGCAGTAAAATCAATATCTTGTGTTCGATCAAATATAATAATAGCAGATAATGTATATTATGTCAATGGAAATACAAAATATTGTCATATTATTTTTTTATTATACAAAATGTAGTGAGGAGAAATGCCGTATATTACAGCGTTTTATGCAAAAAAGCCCCGCAGAAAAACCTGCGGGGCTCAAAAAAATACAATTTGGAATTAAAGAAGCGTCCGGCGAAGATCTTCTGCGCCTGCGGGGTGAATATATGAGGGCGCAATGTCGAAAACCGTCTTACATCCGACCTGTCCCTCGCGGTTTAGGCGGTACGCCGCTCTTGCATACGCGGTGAGAACACCTGCCGTAAATTCGGGGTTTGAGTCGAGCGTCAGCTTATACTCTATTACGTGCTTGTTTTTACCGCCGTTTGTCGTTCCCGTGCGGAGAACAATTCCGCCGTGCGGGATTCCGGCATGGTCGCGGAGAAGCTCTTCCTCGGATATGAAATGAACCGTTGTGTCATAATCCGAGAAATAATTCGGCATCGTTACTATTTCGCGCTCGATACGCGCCTTATCCGCTCCGTCCTCGGCAACTACAAAACATTCGCGTGTGTGCTTTTCGCGCGTTGTGAGTACAGGGTTTTCGCCGTTTCTTACACGCCTGAGCGCGCTCTCGACGGGGATTGTATATTGACGTGCGTCCAAAACCCCGTCAATTCTGCGTATAGCGTCCGAATGACCCTGACTTACGCCCTTGCCCCAAAACGTGTAGTCCTGTCCGTCGGGAAGGATTGCCTGCGAGATTATTCTGTTGAGCGAGAACATTCCCGGGTCCCAGCCTACGGAAATTATGCACACCTTTCCCGCCTCACGGCTCGCCTTGTCTACATTCGCAAAATGCTCGGGGATTTTTGCGTGCGTATCAAAACTGTCAATTACGTTGAAGTGCTTTGCATAGTACGGAGTCTGAACGGGGAGGTCGTCCGCGCTTCCTCCGCAGAGAATAAGAACATCAATATTGTCCTTGAGCTCGACGGCTCTGTCAGCATGGTATACGGGAACGCCCGACACCGTTTTCACATCGTCGGGATTTCTCCTCGTGAATACGCCGACAAGCTCCATGTCCGGTGATGCGTTGATAGCACACTCCGCACCGCGCCCGAGATTACCGTAGCCGAGCACGGCTGTTTTAATTTTCATATATCGTTCCTCCTTGCAGTAAAAGATACTAAAATACGAAAATATTAAAGCACAATCATACCTAAAAGTCAATATTGCTCCTTGACATCTCAAATACAATATGTAAAAATACTAAGCGGGGGAATTGCTATGTTTAAAATAAGAATTGCAGACCTGACTGCTGCGATAGACAATAAATATGATTATATCGAAAAAATGTGCGCGGACTACATCGCGCCGTGCTCGGAGAAAGAAGATTTTTCGGTCTCCGTCTCCGATGCGGAGATTTCCGCCGAGGGTGACGGGGAAATGAGCCGGGAATACCTCGAAACGCTCGCGGTCTACCGAAAAATAGCCGCAAAACTGTCTGATTTCGGGGGATTTTTGATGCACGGCGTCCTGCTCGACTGCTCGGGACACGGAATTCTCCTCTGCGCAGACAGCGGAACGGGGAAGACCACCCATGCAATGCTCTGGCTTAAGCTTCTCGGCAAAAAATGCCGAATAATAAACGGCGATAAACCGCTAATCCGCATACTCGGAAAAAACGCATACGGCTACGGAACGCCTTGGTGCGGTAAGGAACAGATAAATGTAAACGGTAAGGTGCCGATTTCCGCCGTCTGCTTCCTCGAACGTTCGAAAGAGAATTTCGCCGAAGGACTCGAACACGGGGAAATACTCGAAAATCTGCTTTGCCACGTCCATATAAACGTCGGAAACGGACTTGACAATGTGCTTACCGCGCTCGATACCGCCGCGCGCGGCGCAAAGTTTTACAGAATCGGCTGTAATATGGATATATCGGCCGCCGAAACGGCTTACAGCGCTGTAATGGGCAAAAAATAATTATCTCCCCCGCTTCATGTCAAATGAGGCGGGGGAGGAATGTTATTCGGTTTTTTCGGGCGTTACCGTTCCGAACGGATGATGCGGCGGTGCGTAGATTGAATAGAGCTTGAGCGGGGTGCTCCCGATATTTGTTATGTTGTGCCACGTTCCCGCAGGAACAGCAACGGCATAATTCGCGTTTATACGCGCGGAAAAGCTGAGATTGTCGCGCTCAGACCCCATTTCCACAAGCGCATATCCGCTCTCTATCCGTATGAATTGGTCAGTGTCCTCATGCACCTCGAGTCCTATATCCTCCCGAACATTTATGCTCATGAGCGTGAGCTGGAGGTAATCTCCCGTCCACAGCGCCGTGCGATAGTACGGATTAAGCCGTGAAAGACGCGCAACATTGAAAATCTGCGGACGCGCGCCGAAATCGCGCAGGTCAAATTCAATATCATCGCGGCGGTTTCTCTGCATAAGCCCTCTCTCCTTTCCTCACTTTGTAAAGTATATGAAGAGAGCGCCCGAAAAAGCACCGAAAGCTAAAATCGGGACATCAGTTGAAGCCCGCGCCGTTCGGGGCATTTGAGCTAATCGGGTACGCCGTTATCGTTCCGTCGTTTTCGCATGAGGCAAGATAGACGTCGGCAGGCGAGTCGTAGCCGAGGGTGCGAAGCTCCGCGAGAAGCTTCTCGCGCGAAATTCCGCACATCGCAAGATTTTTTTCCATAATGTGTCCGTCAAGTATGACGTTTCTGGTTATATGCTCCTGCTTCGGCGCGAGTTTTAAGTCGGACGGCGTAGCCGGACGCGCGGAGGATTTCGGGAGGAAGCTCACACTGCCGTTGTGTTCAAATACGGCGGTCTGTATGTCCGCCATGTTGAAATACCCCGCAATCCGCGCAAGCGTCTGGAGGTCGGCTATGTCGAGCTTCGCCGTTTTCATGTTTTCGCGGAATATTACGCCGTTGTCCATGAGTATCAGCTCGCGTCCGTTTAAGATTTTCCGTGCCTTGACGGATTTTGACGTGCATACCGATATGAAAAACGCCAGAAGCGCATACACTGCCATGGCGGCGATTGCGTCTATCGGATTTTTCTCAAGCTCCGTCGCCATTTCCGCCGCGATTGAACCGATAGTTATTCCCGTTACATAGTCAAAGAGCGATAACTGCGATATCTGCTTCTCTCCCATGAGCTTCGTAAGAAGGAAAAGAACAACCGCAGAGAGAATACTCGTGCCGATAACACGCACTACCTCCAAAAAGACCGCCTCCGTTTACGATTTATATTGTCCCATTATTCCCAAAGGCGGATAATTTATGTCTTTTCCTGTCCACAATTTTTTTACAATCTTTTGTTTGCTTTTTCTGAAAACTTTTGTTATAATGTATTGAAAGTGGAATTCACTGAAAAGAGGAGACAGTAATAATGAGAAAAGTAAGAATTTTATCCGCCGCACTTGCAGGCGTTCTTGTGTGCTCGCTTCTTTCCGGCTGTCAGTTGTTCTCAAAGACGGTCATGACGGTGAACGGCAACAAGATTTCGGAAGAAGTATATAACGGCGCGGTCGCGCAGACATACGTTTATTTCCAGCAGAATTACGGATTTACGGAGGATTTGCTCAAGCAGGAGCTTTCCGACGGCAAGACGGGCGCAGACCTCCTAAAGGAGAACGCCGAGTCTCTCATTAAGGAATTTGAGGCGGTTGCGCTCTATGCAAAGGAGCACAATGTCAAGCTCGAAAAAGCCGACAGAGAAACCATTAAGGCAAACAAGGACTCTCAGATAGAGAGCATGGGCGGTAAGAAGGAATTTCTTGACTCTCTTGCCGAACAGCATATGAGCGAAGCATACTTTGATTACTATATGGAGCGCCAGCAGATTTACACAAAGCTCTATAAGGAGCTTTTTACGGGCGACGGCGAGTTTGCGCCGACAACCGAGGAAATGGCGTCCACGCTCGGTGATAACTACTACCGCGTAAAGCACGTTCTCATTCAGGCGCAGTCATCCGATTCCGACTACGCCGATAAGAAAAAGAAGGCAGAGGAAATCGCCGCGAAGGCAAAGGGCGGTGTTGATTTTGAAACGCTCGTAAAGGAAAACGGCGAAGATCCGGGAATGACGGATAACGCCCTCGGCTATGTAATTGATAAGGACGGATACACAATTTCAAAGTCCTCTCAGATGATTAGCGAGTTTACAAAGGCATCCGCCGCACTGCCCGTTAACGGCATAAGCGATGTTATCACATCGACCTACGGCTTCCATATCATAAAGAGATACCCGCTTGATGCGAACGCAATAAACGAGAATAAAGACGCGCTTTCAAGCGAAATGGGAATGACGAAGTTCACGGAAGAAATGACGGGCTTCATGGAAGGCGTAACAATAGAAAAATCAAAGGACTACGATAAAATTGACGTATTGAGCATCCTCGGCATAAGCGCCGACGGAACAGACTCCGATAACGGCCAGGATAATTCTGCGCAGGACGACGGTCATGACCACGAAAATGAGGCGTCGGGCGGAATTGAGTCGGGCAAGGCAATCCCGTCAGAAGGCGGTTCGGCAGAAAAGTAAGACTGCCGAAAAGCCGGTTATAAAACAGAACACTCAAGGCCTCTGTGCAGGGAGGCCCCCTTTGGGAATCAAAAACGGTGTAAAAAAATTTACACCGTTTTTCTTTTTATTCGTTTTTATGCACAGTCATTTCTCCGTGCTTTGAATTGCGCTTAATTGTTGTGCTGTATCAGATATTTCCCGAGACCGTGAGAGTTGAAATGCCGGGTGTGGTTATAAGCCTCCCGCTTACGGGGTCGCGCGTGTAGGTCGCGGCGGGAACGGAAATCTGTCCGGCGACGGTCTCAAACTCGCCCGTTGCCGTGTTATAGGTGTAGTTTGCGGGAGCCTGCCACGGGTTGCCGTTGAACGTAACGGAAATATTTGAAAGAATGGGTGAGAACGTGTCGGTTATGACTGCGTTGTCGGAGGCGGTTGCCGCCGTGTTGCCGTTGTTCTGAATCACGAACGTATAGGTTATTCTTCCGTTTTCCGTAACAGTTGTGGGGCTTAATGACTTTGAAATAGAGAGTGCAGGTGTCTCGGATACGCGCACTGTCTCGGAAGCCGTGATAGGTGCGGAAAGCCCCTCTGCCGTGAGCGTTGCCGTATTGGTTATAGAGCCTGCCGCCGCGCGCGGAGCAAAGCCCGTTGCCTCTGCTTCGTATATGATTATTGCATTCCCGCCCGCAGGGACGTTAATTCCGCTGATTCTGAGAAGCTGTTCCGATGTTACTGTCGGGGACGTCTGCAAAACACCGTTTACATAATAGCGCAGGGAGCCTGCCTTGTAAGCGAGCGGATAGAGTGTAAGAGTTTCAAACGCATATGCGCCGAGGTTGTCTGTGAGTGTGAGTCCGTTGAACGCGGTGCTTCCCGCGTTCACTATGCTTATAACATAAGTTACGTCGTTGTTTTCCGAATACGTCGGAGAAACTGCCGTTTTTGTCATGGTGAGAACGTCGAGAATCTCTCCGACGGCGACATTCGAGTTCGTAACAGTGTCATTGTACGAAAGCGTTGCCTGATTTGTAAAGGTCGCCATAAATATAGCCTCCTAATATTGGTTTACGCTATATAATATGAATGTATGTTCCATACTGACACTTGACAAAGCAACATCTCAAAAGTAAAATTAAGGTATCACTCGAAAGGAAGAAAGACTATGATTATCACGAAGGACATTTTTCACATCGGCGTAAGCGATTACGACATAGACCTGTTTGAGGGACAGTATGTCGTCCCGAGCGGAATGGCATATAACTCATATATGCTGAAGGACGAAAAAATCGCAGTTTTTGATACGGTTGACAAGCACTTCGGGGACAGCTGGCTCGCAAATCTCGAAAAGGCGCTTGACGGGAGAAGTCCCGACTATCTCATAATCCAGCACATGGAACCCGACCATTCGGCCAACATAGATAAATTTGCGGAAAAATACCCGTCCGCAAGCATTGTCGGAAACGCAAAAACTTTCGCAATGATTGACAGCTTCTTTGACATTGACTTAAACGGCAGAAAAAAAGTAGTCGCCGACGGCGAAACGCTGAGTCTCGGAAAGCATACTCTCACATTCGTCTTTGCCCCGATGGTGCATTGGCCCGAGGTAATGGTAACATACGACAGTGCGGACAAGGTCCTTTTCTCTGCCGACGCATTCGGCAAGTTCGGCGCGCTCGACGATGAGGACGACTGGGCATGCGAGGCGAGAAGATATTATTTCGGAATTGTCGGCAAGTACGGAGCTCAGGTGCAGTCGCTCCTTAAGAAGGCGTCGGCACTTGATATAAAAACAATCTGTCCGCTCCACGGGCCGGTTCTCGACGGCGACCTCGAATACTTCTTCAACCTCTATAACATCTGGTCGTCATACGGCGTTGAAAGCGAAGGGGTCATGATTGCATATACATCTGTATACGGACATACCAAGCTTGCGGCCGAGCTTCTTGCCGAGGAGCTCAGGCAGGCAAACTGCCCGAAGGTCGTGCTCTGCGACCTTGCGCGCTCCGATATGGCGGAGGCGGTTGAGGACGCGTTCAGATACGGTAAGCTCGTCCTCGCAACGACTACATACAATGCCGACATTTTCCCGTTCATGAAGCAGTTCATAGATCACCTTACCGAGCGCAATTATCAGAACAGGACAATAGCGCTTATTGAAAACGGTTCATGGGCGCCCACGGCGGGAAAGGTCATGCGCGTAATGTTTGAAAAGAGCAAAAATATCACATGGCTTGATACGGTAACGGTAAAATCGTCCATGAGCGATGAAAACAGGGCACAGATAAAGAAAATGGCAAAAAAACTTTGCGAAAAGGAATAATACAATGATTGCGTTCTCCAAGACAAACGGCAGACTCACAAAAATACAGACCGACGAATACAGCATAAATTTCAGAACCGACCGCGGGATAGGCTTTTACGTCGGCGACTGTGATGTTCCCATGTATGAGACTGCGGACGGGCTCTGCGGGGAGTACGGGGGCATCGGATTCAAGCTTTCATATTTGAAAGCGGAGCGCGGGGCAATTATCCGCTCCGTCGTCAAAAATATCTCGGAAAAGGACATAACGGCAGAGAGAATCGGTCTGAGAACGGGGATAGACTGCTATATGGAAGGCTGTCCCGATTGGAACGACAAGTTTTTTCCGACGCTTCTGCGCTGTGAAAAGACCCATATGTGGGGGTACTTTGAAAACCCGCGCGGAGAAAGGTTCGCGATTGCCTCCGCATGTCCCGCCGCGTCATATCATCTTGAATATAACAGACACGGGCAAGATTTCGGGCACAGGATTTACACGGCGGACGTCGACTTCTTCGCGTCCGGCAAGCTCCCCGAAAGGCATCCTCACGGGCAGGACACGCTTTTGTGCGGAGAGGAGTATGTGTTTGACCTGCGCATAATACCCCTGCATAAGGGCGAGAGCGCAGCAAAGGCGATTCATGAAGTATGCGGACTTCCGATGATATCGGCGGAAAAATATACGCTTGATTCGGGGGAAACTCCGAGACTCACACTGCTTGCAAACGGCAGTTCGGTTATGTGGGAAACTCCGTGCGGAGAAAAAAGCACGGAGGTGTCGGCACTTCCGGAAAGCGGAGTTTACACGCTCACGCTTACGGACGGCAGCGGAAAGAGCGCGCAGGCGAAGTTTTTCTGCCGAAGGCCGTGGATGGATTACCTCAGATACGCAAGGCACGAAGCGCTTCTGAAACCGCAGAAGGCATCTACCCACTGCGAGAGCTGGTACGGGTTCTTTTCGGGATTTCTTGCGGCGCGTCATTGCCCGAACGCGGCGGAGGACAATGCGATAAATTCGTATTTTGACGAAGTTTTTCCGCTTATCTGGGATGAGGAGAAAAAATTTCCGAAGACGGCGCCGAACAGAATACAGAATATGTCGGCGCTCGTGTCGGTGCTTGTAGACAGGTATGGGGCAAAAAATGACATAAAAGACCTCATGCGCGCATCCGAAATAGGCGATTTTATAATGTCGAGACAGACGCCCGACGGTGCGTACAGGAACAGGGAAACACACTATACCTGCGTAATATATGTTGCAAAATCAATGCTCGAGCTTGCCGAGGCCGAAGAAAAAAGCGGAGACGAATATCTCGAAAAGCAGGCAAAGCTCCACTATGCTTCGGCAAAGAGAGCTGTAGACGAGCTTGTGAAAAACCTTGAGTGCATAGGAACGGAGGGCGAGCATACGCTTGAGGACGGAATGATTTCCTGTTCGGCGCTTCAGATTGCGGGCTTTGCGCTGACGCTGAAGCCCGACGAGCGCAGACCGTACACAGAGGCGGCAGAGCATATGATAGACATACACTCGTGCCTTGAGCAAAACATAATCCCCGACTGCCGTATGAACGGAGGTTCACTGCGGTTCTGGGAGGGGCAGTATGATGTTATGGTGCTTGCGAATTTCATGAACAGCCCGCACGGGTGGAGTGCGTGGAGCGCATATGCAAAGTATTATCTTTATCTGCTCACGGGAAGGGAAAAATACCTCTCCGAGCTTCTCAACCTCATGGGCGCTTGCGTTCAGCTCATGGATTCCGACGGAAACCTCCGCTGGGCGTTTGCGGGAGACCCGCAGGTGAAGGGAAAGGTGATGATTGCCGACATCGAAAAGCCTGTAAACGACGGGTACGAAAGCAATGTATGCACTGAACCCGCATACCGCGGAAAATACGAACAGAGAACATTCGGCGAGGAATATATAGACATGATTTCCGGCTGGTACAGACCGGGAACGCAAAAGGTCATGGGCGGATATGAAACCTGTCCGCTGATTTGTGAGGACAATTCCTGCATATCGGTGGATAATCAGGGCGGAGCCTGTGATAACGACGTGCACGAAATATTCAAGTGCATGGAGGAAACAGTACTCAAAAAGGCATTTCTGCACGAGTGCGCCGACGGGCATTACATAGTTTCATCGTGCCGTATAAAGGACGGAACTGCGGTGCTCACGGAGGAAAGCGACACGCTTTACTACTGTATAGAACATGACGTGATTTTCAAAACACCGTGCGGTGAAACGGTGCTGAAGAGCACGGACGGAGAAGTGAAAGAGCTGATACTAAATTTCGAAAAGAGTGAAAAAAGATGATTCTTGAAAAGGGCAGACCCAAAAGCTCGGACGGACGCCTTGCAAAGGAAATACGCACATATGACTTTCTTGACGGTCTCAGTGTGGAGTATGAAAGGATAGACCATGAGCCTGCGATGACGATGGAGGTCTGCGAGGAGATAGACAAATTACTCGGCGCGACGATATGCAAGAACCTGTTCCTCTGCAATAGGCAGGAGACGGATTTTTATCTGCTTATGATACCGGGGGACAAGGTGTTTAAGACAAAGGATATTTCCGCGCAGATAGGCTCGTCCCGTCTGTCTTTCGCGAAAGCGGAGTACATGGAAAAATACCTCGACATAACCCCGGGGTCGGTGAGTGTGCTGGGGCTCATGAACGACAGCGGGAACGCCGTAAAGCTCCTTATAGACGAAGATGTGCTCAAGGGCGAGTATGTAGGAATGCACCCGTGCATAAACACATCGAGTCTCCGCGTTAAAACAAAAGACTTTACGGAGAAGATAATTCCCGCACTCGGCAACGCTTTTATGACGGTAAGGCTGTAAAAACAGGCGCGCGTGTATATCACGCGCGCCTGTTTTTGAATAAAAGCCTGAACGGGCGAAACCTGAAATTTTCCGCGCCGAGAGGCTTTTTGCGCACTGCGGTGCGCCGTCCTGTTCTCATCTGCCCGTCTTGCCACAAAGAAAAAACACACCAACCTTCGGCTGGTGTGTTTTTTTGAACGGGGAAAAACGGTTTAGATAAAAAACGCCGTGAAAAGTTGATAGTGCTGCGGAGACGTAATGCGCGCGTTTACAAGCGCATAGACGAAGCAAACGGTACTTTTCACGG
>CAKSEF010000015.1 GCA_934446465.1 uncultured Oscillospiraceae bacterium | reverse complement strand
GCATTCATTTCACTTGACGACTATGCAGACCTTTTGCCCGACTACAATAAGTTCTGGGATTCGTTGGACGAAGACGGTCAGTATCTCAGAAATATACGCAAGAGTGCAGACGGAAAGATTTATTATGCGCCTATCTACGGTATGGACCGCCAGACGAACGTACGCGCATGGCTCTATCGTAAGGACATTTTTGAAAAGAACAATCTCAAAGCGCCTGAAACCATGGATGAGCTTTATGAGGTTTGCAAAAAGCTTAAAGAAAAGTATCCGGACAGCTATCCTTTCTCGATTCGTTCGGGACTCAGTAATATCAACGTTATAGCTGCTTCATGGAAACCGGGCTTCATGTATAACGCATACTATGACTTTGAGAATGAAAAGTGGAGCTACGGCGCGGGAGAGAGCGAGACAATGCTCGAAATCGTCAAGTTCCTCAACAAGATGGTAAATGAAAAACTCGCGCCTGCCGACTTCTTCACAATCAACGCATCGTCGTGGCAGGAGCTTGTAACGACAGACCGCGGATTCATCATGCCCGAGTATCAGACGCGTATCGACTTCTTCAACTCGATTGCCCGCGCAAACAATCCGGACTTCAACCTTACGGCAATGGTTCCGCCGAAGGGAAATACGAAGACTGCGGCAAGCATGGTAAATAAGTGGAACAACGACCCGATGGGCTTCGGCGTTCTTAATACAGGCGATGAGAAGAGAATCGAAAATGCTATGCGCTATGTCAACTGGTTCTACTCCGACGAAGGCTGTGATACGATTTCGTGGGGTAAGGAAGGCGAGACATACGAGGTAAAGGACGGCAAGAAGCAGTTCATACTGAAGGACGGCGAAGTCGCAAAGACGAAGTACGGCTTCCAGACAATCGGAACATACCTCCGCGTTGACCCCGAAGCTGCAGACGCTTCCTCCTCGGCAGAGCAGGTTGCCACAACAGATTTCGTTCTTGAGCATACATATGATAAGCTCAACCCGACACAGTGGCTCCAGTTCACAGACGAAGAGAGCAAGCTCATTGCAGACTACGACACTTCAATCAAGACCTTCGTTGAAGAAAATCTTATGAAGTTTGTAATCGGACAGAGACCGCTTTCTGAGTGGGATAACTTCCAGAAAGAGCTTAACAAGCTCCCGATTAAAGATATGCTTGCTGTTTACGAGACTGCATATAACCGTGTAAAATAAGGCGGTATAACCTAAACGGACAATGTTCAGATAATGAACATTGTCCGTTTTCCTGCAAAAAAGATGTTTGCAAGACGCCTGCCGAGAAAAACTTTATGCTGATTTTTGCCCTGAAAACAGAGGGTTTCTGCACGTCTTAACAAAATTATAAAAATATAGAATATGATAAGATTATTATCTGCGTTGTAATATACTAAAAGTAAGCAGGACGAAGCAGGAAATCAAGGTTCGGGACGATTGGTGGCGAACCCGAAAATTCCGCTTCTGCCGCATAAGGCGGTCATGCCAAGGAAGGAGGAAATGCCGAAGAAACGGTTTTACGTTCCGGCACAAATGAAAAGTATTTGGAGGCAAACCGAGTTGCCGAAGTTAAGAGTATTCAAGAATTAGGAGGAATATGCTTTGAAAAAATTTTTAGCACTTGCACTTGCGGCGGTCATGCTCCTTTCCTTTGCTGCCTGCAAGGGAGGAGACGTCAAAAAGATCGCAGGCGGAGCAGAAATCCCCGAGGGGAAACAGATTCCCGACGACGCGGTGCTCAATGTAGTAATCGCGAGCCATGCAAGCTGGCCTTATGAAGAGAGCTGGGCTGTATGGAAGTACATCAAGGAAGCAATCGGGGGAACGATAAACATAAATGCATATCCGGAGAGCGATTATGCGACAAAGTTCTCGCTTATCATGGCGACGCCCGATTCTTTTCCCGATATTATCGGATTCCAGGGGAGATCGTCGGAATTTGCGGACTACTGTTCGCAGGGGGCGTTCCTCGCGCTTGACGACTATGCAGACCTCCTGCCCGACTATAATAAATTCTGGGATTCGCTGGACGAAGACGGTCAGTACTTCAAAAACATACGCAAGAGTGCAGACGGCAAGGTGTACTATGCACCGATTTACGGAATGGAGCGTCAGACAAATATCCGCGCGTGGCTCTACCGCAAGGACATCTTTGAAAAACACGGTCTAAAAGTTCCCGAGACGACTGATGAGCTGTATGATGTCTGCAAACAGCTCAAGAAGCTTTATCCGGACAGTTATCCGTTCTCAATCCGTTCGGGATTTACCAACATCAATGTTATAGGTGCGTCATGGAAGCCGGGCTTTATGTACAACGCATACTATGACTTTGAAAACGAAAAGTGGAGCTACGGCGCAAGAGAGAGCGAAACAATGCTCGAAATCGTCAAGTTCCTCAACAAGATGGTAAAGGAGAAGCTCGCACCTGCCGACTTCTTCACAATCAATACTGCATCGTGGCAGGAGCTTATAACAACCGACCGCGGGTTCATCATGCCCGAGTATCAGACGCGCATGGACTTCTTTAACGCCATTGCACGCAAGAACAACCCAAAATTCAACCTTACCGCAATGACCCCGCCGAAAGGCAATACGAAGACTGCGGCTCATCTGGTAAATAAATGGAATAACGACCCGGCGGGAATAAGCGTTTTCAACACGGGCGACAAGGAACGAATTGCAAACGCAATGCGCTATGTCAACTGGTTCTATTCGGATGAAGGTTGTGAGATTACAAGCTGGGGCAAGGAAGGCGAGACGTATGAAGTAAAGGACGGCAGGAAGCAGTTCATTTTAGGCGACGGTGAGGTGGCATTATCCAAATACGGCTTCCAGACAATCGGAACATACCTCCGTATTGACCCCGAAGCAGCCGAAGCCGTGGCATCTGAGGAGCAGTCTGCCACAACGGATTTCGTTCTTGAGCATACATGCGACAAGCTCAATCCGACGCAGTGGCTTCAATTTACGTCCGACGAGAGCAAGATCCTTGCAGACCACAATACTTCCATTCAAACATTCGTTACGGAAAACATCACAAAGTTCGTAATCGGACAGAGACCGCTCTCGGAGTGGGATAACTTCCAGAAAGAGCTTAACAAGCTCCCGATTGATGACCTGCTTTCCATTTACGAGACTGCGTACAACCGCGTAAAATAACTTTCTCGTGTTCATTTGAATTTCGGCGGGGCGGGATACCGCCCCGTCATATTTATTCTTCATGCAGAGATTGACAAAATAAAACACGCGTGATATAATACGGAGTTGATGAGCAAAGGCGTTCATTCAAACAGGTATTTTGCCCCTGTTTGAATGGGCGTCTTTTTTTGTTTCGGAAAAGAGGTAAGAAGTTATGAAGCTCGAAGGTCAGGTAAGAATCCCGTCGGGATGCGCGATATCGGCGGTAATTTCCCGCGAAGGCAAGAAGATGACGGGGGAGAAGATTATAAAATCAATGCTTCCCATGCACGACCGCTCAAACGGACTTGGCGGCGGCTTTGCCGCATACGGAATTTATCCGGAATACAGGGAGTTTTACGCGCTGCACGTGTTCCTTGACGATAATTCCGCGCGCTCGGAGTGCGAGAGAATCCTAAAGGAGAGCTTTGAGGTCGTGGCGGACGAGTATATCCCGATAAGAAAGATTCCCGAGATTACCGATGTGCCGATAATCCGCAGATATTTCGTTGCACCGCTTGCGTCCGTATTGTCAAAACTGCAAATTGACGACAAGGAATACGTTGCAAGAACGGTTATGAAAATCAACACGACGGTACACGGCGTGCATATATTTTCCTGCGGAAAGAACATGGGAACATTCAAGGCGGTCGGCTTCCCCGAGGATGTCGGACGGTTTTACAGGCTTGAGGAATATAAGGCATATTCGTGGACGGCGCACGGAAGATATCCGACAAACACGCCCGGCTGGTGGGGTGGAGCGCATCCTTTTGCACTCCTTGACTATTCCGTTGTGCATAACGGCGAGATATCGTCGTATGACGCAAATCGCAGATATATCGAGATGTTCGGATACAAATGCACGCTTCGGACAGATACTGAGGTAATTACATATATAGCCGACTATCTTTTAAGGCGTCAGAAGCTGACGCTTGAGGAAACCGCATCCGTAATAGCCGCTCCGTTCTGGAGCACGATAGAGCGGAAGAAAGCGAAGGAGTCCGAGCTTCTTTCATATTTCAGAACGGTCTATTCAAGCCTTCTCATAACAGGGCCGTTCTCAATAGTTCTCGGTTTCAACGGCGGACTTATGGCATTAAACGACAGGTTAAAGCTCCGCTCAATGGTAACTGCGGAAAAGGACGACAAAGTGTTTATCGCAAGCGAGGAAGCGGCGATACGCACAATGGAGCCGACCGCCGAAAACATATATTCCCCGGCGGGCGGAGAGCCTGTTATAGTAAGAGTGAAAGAGGGTGCGTACTGATGTCGGTGTCATACATATTCCCTGAATTTGAAGTTATAAGAAACGAAAAGAGATGCACAAACTGCCGTGTGTGCGAGTATCAATGCACAAACGGGGTGCACTTTTTCGATGAAGGCGCAGGCGTAATGGTGAGCGACGAGGCAAAATGCGTAGACTGCCAGAGATGCGTATCGTTCTGCCCGACCCACGCATTAAAGATAGTGAAAAACGACTGCACATTTCGAGAAAACGCAAACTGGACGGGAAGCACGATTAAGGAAATATACAAACAGGCGGATAGCGGCGGAGTTCTGCTCTCGTCAATGGGGAATCCGAATCCCGTGCCCGTCTATTGGGACAGGATTCTGATAAATGCGTCGCAGGTTACAAACCCGTCCATCGACCCGCTTCGCGAGCCTATGGAGACGCGGGTATTCCTCGGGCGGAAGCCGTCGGAGATAAAAAGAGACGCAGACGGAAGAATAGAGACGCGCCTCCCGCCTCAGATTGAGCTTTCGATGCCCGTAATGTTCTCCGCCATGAGCTACGGTTCGATAAGCTACAACGCGCACGAGAGTCTTGCGCGCGCATCGCGCGAGCTCGGAATACTCTATAACACGGGCGAGGGCGGACTGCATGAGGATTTCTACGTTTACGGCGAAAATACGATAGTGCAGGTAGCCTCCGGACGGTTCGGCGTGCATGAAGAATATTTAAACGCAGGCGCGGCGATAGAGATTAAAATGGGGCAGGGTGCAAAGCCGGGTATCGGCGGACATCTGCCGGGCGCAAAAATTGTGGGCGACGTTTCAAAAACGCGTATGGTTCCCGAAGGCTCGGACGCCATTTCTCCCGCACCGCACCACGACATATATTCAATAGAAGACTTAAGACAGCTCGTGTACTCGCTCAAGGAAGCAACGCAATACAGAAAACCGATTATCGTAAAGGTTGCCGCCGTACACAATATTGCGGCGATAGCGAGCGGAGTTGCGCGGAGCGGAGCGGACATAATTGCAATAGACGGCTTCCGCGGCGGCACGGGCGCCGCGCCGACAAGGATACGGGACAATGTAGGAATACCGATAGAGCTTGCGCTTGCAGCGGTTGACAGCCGTCTGCGCGAGGAGGGGATACGAAACAACGTATCGCTCGTTGCGGGCGGAAGCATACGCTCGTCTGCCGATGTTGTCAAGGCGATAGCTCTCGGCGCGGACGCGTGCTATGTCGCGACGGCGGCTCTGCTTGCTCTGGGGTGTCATCTCTGCCGTACCTGCCAAAGCGGAAAATGCAGCTGGGGCATTGCGACACAGCGCCCCGAGCTCGTAAAGCGCCTTAATCCGAAGGACGGCGCAGAGAGACTTGTAAATCTTATGACTGCATGGAGACATGAGATAAAGGAGCTCATGGGCGGTATGGGAATTAACTCAATAGAAGCACTGCGCGGGAACAGGCTGATGCTCCGCGGGGTGGGAATGACCGAAAAAGAGCTGGAAATACTCGGAATTGCACACGCGGGCGAATAAAATGCGTGTATCATATTAAAAACTGATAGAAAACAGAGGAAAGGTGTGATATAATATGATATCAATAAATGCGGACGGATTAAACTTTTCCGAGCTGAACGAGAAAATCCGCGGAGCAGGGAAAACGTGCAGAATAACGGGCTGTCTCGGCCAGCGCTTTATAGCCTCGGGAATGGGCGGAAAGACCATTGAAATTGACGGAGTTCCGGGAAATGCCCTCGGCGCGCACCTAAGCGGAGCAAATATAACGGTAAACGGCAACGCACAGGATGCGGTGGGCGATACGATGAACGAGGGCAGAATAGTGGTTTTCGGAAGTGCGGGAGATGCCGCAGGATACGCAATGCGCGGGGGCGAGATATACATAAGGGACAATGCGGGATACCGCGCAGGCGTTCATATGAAAGAGTACAAAGCAAAAAAGCCGGTAATGGTAATCGGCGGGCGTGCGGGGAGCTTCCTCGGCGAGTATCAGGCAGGCGGGATTATATTGGTTTTAGGACTTAAAACAGACAGAAAGCCGACAGTAGGGAATTTTCCGTGTACGGGAATGCACGGCGGGAAAATGGTTATCCGCGGGGACACTTCGGGCTTGATATTCCCGAGCCAGACAACGGTAAGAGAAGCGGACGATGACGTCATGGAGGAGATTAAGCCATATATCGTGAGGTTCTGCGGTCTGTTCGGGTATGACGCAAAAAAGATGCTTTCGGATTCGTATACGCTGATAACACCTGACAGCAAGAATCCGTACAAGCAGATGTATGTCGCAAATTAGAAAGGCGGGAAGGATAAATGAGGTATTCAAAAGACGAGGTCATGCAATACGTAAAGGAAGAGGGCGTAAAGTTTATAAGAATGGCGTTCTGCGATATATACGGCAAGCAGAAGAACATTTCAATAATGCCAGAGGAACTTCCGCGCGCGTTTGAATACGGAATTGCGATTGACGCATCGGCTGTTGCGGGGTTTGGCGGGGAGGTACATTCCGATCTGCTCCTTCATCCCGACCCGTCAACGATTTCCGTGCTTCCGTGGAGACCGGAGCATGGCAAGGTGGTTCGTATGTTCTGCAATTTGAGTTACCCGAGCGGAGAAGCTTTTGAGGCGGACACGCGCACAATTCTTAAGAATGCGTGCGAGGACGCGCGTCTGGCGGGTGTGAATTTTGCGTTCGGCTCAGAAATGGAGTTTTACCTTTTCAAATGTAATGAAAACGGCGAGGCGACAAAGATTCCCTATGACAATGCGGGATATATGGACATCGCGCCCGAGGACAAGGGAGAAAACGTAAGGCGTGAAATATGCCTTACGCTCGAGCAGATGGGGATTAAGCCCGAAAGCTCGCATCATGAAGAGGGCTGCGGTCAGAACGAGATTGACTTCAGATATTCCGACCCGATGAGCGCGGCAGATAATGCCGTTACGTTCCGAGCGGTAGTCAATATGATTTCTGCGAGGAACGGACTGTGTGCGGATTTCTCGCCGAAACCGCTTGAGAGTCAGGCAGGCAACGGAATGCACATAAATATTTCCGCAAAAAGCGATGACGGAACGGATATAATGCCGAAAATAATTGCGGGAATACTTTCGCATATTTCGGAAATGACAGTGTTTTTGAACACAACGGAGGACTCGTACAAGAGATTCGGAAGCAACAAGGCGCCGAGATATATCTCGTGGTCGAGCGAAAACCGTTCACAGCTCATAAGGATTCCCGCCGCGGAGGGAGAATACAGGCGTGCGGAGCTTCGCTCACCGGACCCGCTGTGCAATCCGTATCTTGCGTTCGCGCTGATTATACGGGCAGGGCTTGCGGGAATAACGAATGACGAACAGCTTCCGCCCGCCGCGGATATAAACCTGTATACAGCCTCGCACAAGATAACGGCGGAGTATAAGTCGCTTCCGGAAAACCTCGCGAAGGCGAAAACGGCTGCGCGGGAGAGCGCGTTCATACGCGATAATCTGCCGTGCTCAATTATAGAGAATTATACGAAGTAGTTTAAAATAATAAAATACGGGGAGGGGAGAATATGGACTTTACGGAGCTTTGTTACAGTGTGCTCCTCGTTTCGTCGTCTCAAAAATTCAATTCTTCCCTTACCGCACTGCTTCCCGATGATAAATTCAGGCCGGTATCCGTTGCACACGACGTATCGGGCGCACGGAGAAGGCTTCTTGAGGAGGAGTTTGATATAGTCGTTATAAACTCCCCCCTACCCGACGATTTCGGAACGAGGCTTGCGCTTGACGTGTGCCGAAACGGCGGAACGGGCGTATTGCTTCTCATAAAAGCGGAGCATTACCCCGACATAAGCGCGCAGGTAACGGCTCACGGCGTGCTTGCGCTTTCAAAACCTACGACGGTGCAGATGATAACACAGTCGCTGACGCTTTTATGCGGAACGCGCGAACGTCTGCGGCGCATGGAGCAGAAAACTGCGTCCATTGAGGAAAAAATGGAAGAAATAAGAATAGTAAACCGCGCAAAATGGCTGCTTATAGACCAGCTTAAGATGTCGGAAACGGAGGCGCACCGCTACATTGAAAAGCAGGCGATGGACAGGTGCGTAACACGGCGCGCGGTTGCCGAAAACATAATCTCAACATACAAATGACGGAGAGTGGACAAAAGATGACAAAATATATATTCGTAACAGGCGGAGTGGTTTCGGGACTCGGCAAAGGTATAACGGCAGCATCGCTCGGACGTCTCCTTAAGGCGCGCGGAATCAAGGTAGCGGCGCAGAAGCTCGACCCGTACATAAACGTTGACCCGGGAACAATGAGTCCGTATCAGCACGGCGAGGTATACGTTACGGAGGACGGGGCAGAAACCGACCTCGACCTCGGGCATTACGAGCGTTTTATCGACGAAGACCTGAACAGATATTCAAACCTCACAACGGGAAAGGTCTATTGGAATGTTCTCAACAAGGAGCGCCGCGGCGAGTATCTCGGCTCGACCGTTCAGGTAATTCCGCATATAACGAACGAAATCAAGGATTTCGTATACCGCGTCGGCAAGCAGACCGATGCGGATGTCGTAATAACCGAAATAGGCGGAACGATAGGCGATATCGAATCGCAGCCGTTTCTTGAGGCAGTCAGACAGATTTCTCTTGAGGTAGGAAGGGAAAACAGTCTGTTTATTCACGTTACGCTTGTGCCGTTCCTCAGCGGTTCGGACGAGCATAAGTCAAAGCCGACTCAGCACTCGGTCAAAGAGCTCCGGGGCATGGGCATTAACCCGAACATAATCGTTCTTCGCTGTGATGAACCGCTTGAGGAGTCGATTTTCAGGAAGATTTCGCTTTTCTGCAATGTAAAACCCGACTGTGTAATTGAGAACATAACGCTTCCGTATCTCTACGAGGCCCCGCTTATGCTCGAAAAGGCAAATTTCTCATCGGTCGTCTGCCGTGAACTCGGAATCGATGCGCCTGCACCTGACCTGCGCGGGTGGACGGAAATGGTCGGACGCATAAAATCGCGCGAGAAGGAAGTTCATATCGGACTTGTCGGAAAATACGTACAGCTCCACGACGCATATCTTTCCGTCGCGGAAGCTATGCGGCATGCGGGATATGCGCTCAATACGCACATAAGAATACACTGGATTGATTCGGAAAATATCACGGAATCAAACTATAAAGAACAGTTAAAAAACCTTGACGGCGTAATCGTCCCCGGCGGTTTCGGCAGCCGCGGGATAGACGGGATGCTTCTCACGGCAAAATACGCACGCGAAAATATGCTTCCGTATTTCGGAATATGCCTCGGTATGCAGATTGCCGTGATAGAATTTGCGCGGAATGTCGCAGGCATCGCGGACGCACACTCGGGAGAGTTCGACGAGCTTTGCAAAAATAAGGTTATCGACTTTATGCCGGGGCAGAGCGACGATATAGATAAGGGCGGGACCCTCCGCCTCGGCGCATACCCGTGCGTCATCTCCGACGGAACGACAATGAAGAGGTGTTACGGAGCCAATGAAATTTCCGAGCGCCACCGCCACCGCTATGAATTCAACAATGATTACCGGGAAAAGCTCACACAGGCAGGGCTTACGCTTTCGGGGCTTTCGCCTGACGGACGTCTTGTGGAAACGGTCGAGCTGAGCGACAGGCCGTTCTACGTCGGAGTTCAGTATCACCCCGAATTTAAGTCGCGCCCGAACAGAGCTCATCCGCTTTTTGAGGGATTTATAGAAGCCGCGCTTGAAAAAGCATATAATAAGTAATATAAACGGAGGTGTGTATTATGAAGTTCACAAAGATGCACGGCCTCGGGAACGACTATATCTACGTATACGCAAAGGAAGTTCCGGCTAATGCGGAAGAGCTTTCAAGGAAGCTCTCCGAACGTCGGTTCGGCATAGGCTCGGACGGAATGATTTGGATTCTTCCGTCCGATAAGGCAGATTTTGAAATGAGAATATTCAATGCCGACGGAAGCGAGGCCAAGATGTGCGGAAACGGCATCAGATGTGTCGGCAAATACGTCTATGACAAAGGGTTTACGGATAAAAAGGACATAACCGTTGATACGCTCTCGGGAATAAAGACGCTTAAGCTAATTGTGAAAGACGGAAAGGTTACGGATGCAACCGTCGGCATGGGAAAGAGCAGAGTCGAAAAACCGGTTACGCTCTCCGCCTGCGGGAAGGAAGTGGCGTGCGTGCCTGTTGATATGGGAAATCCGCACGCGGTGATATTTACGGATGATGCGGAAAACGCACCGCTTACAACTGTCGGCGCAGGCCTTGAACATAATCCGTTCTTCCCCGACGGGGTGAACGTCGAGTTCGTAAAAATTTTGTCCGAGCATGAGATACGTATGCGTGTATGGGAGCGCGGGAGCGGAATAACCGCCGCGTGCGGAACGGGTGCGTGTGCGTCCGTCTCAGCCGCCGTAAAAGCGGGGCGGTGCTTGGAAAATGAAGATATAACAGTTTTTCTTGACGGAGGAAAACTGACGGTGAGAACAGACCATGACGGCAGTGTTACAATGTCGGGGCCTGCGGAAACCGTTTTTGAAGGGGAGGTTTCTGATGACTAAGCTCAATTTGCACTACGGTGAGCTTAAAAGCTCTTATCTGTTCTACAATATAGCTCAGAAAACCAAGGCGTACACGGAGAAAAATCCGACTGCGCATCTGCTCAGGCTCGGAATAGGAGATGTTACGCTCCCGCTTTGTAAAACTGTTATAGAGGCACTGCACGGGGCGGTGGACGACCAAGCAAAAAAAAGCACGTTCCGCGGTTATATGCCCGAGTGCGGGGCAGATTTCTTCCGCCGTGCCGTCAAGGGCTATTATGAAAAAAGAAACGTAACACTTTCTGAGGACGAAGTTTTTGTTTCAAGCGGTGCAAGCGACGAGCTCGGAGATATACTCGACCTTTTTTCGCAGGATAACACCGTGCTTATAACAGAGCCGGCATACCCCGCATACGTCGATGCGAATATAATTGCGGGGCACAGGATAGTGCATCTTCCGTCGAGTGCGGAGGAAGGTTTTGCTCCGCTCCCCGATGAAAAAATATCGGCCGATATAATATATATCTGCTCTCCCAATAATCCGACGGGTGCGGTATACAACAAAGAAAAGCTCAAGGCGTGGGTTGGGTACGCAAACGAACATGATTCGGTGATAATATTTGACGCGGCCTATGAGGCTTTTATCGAGGATGACACCGTTCCTCACAGCATATACGAAATAGAAGGAAGCCGTACCTGCGCGATTGAGATTTCCTCGCTTTCAAAAACGGCGGGATTTACGGGAACACGGTGCGGTTATACGGTGATACCGAAAACGCTCAAGAGATGCGGAATGTGCCTTAACGATATGTGGGTGAGAAACCGCACGACGAAAACAAACGGAGTCTCCTACATACTCCAGCGCGGTGCCGCGGCAGTGTTTACCGAATCGGGGCAGAAAGAAATTCGGGAGAACATAAATGTGTATAAGAAAAACGCATCGGTTATAACCGACGCCCTGGACAGATGCGGTATATGGTACTGCGGAGGAAAAAACGCCCCGTATGTCTGGATGAAATGCCCGAACGGAACGGGGAGCTGGGAGATGTTTGATTATCTGCTGGAAAATGCCCAAATAGTCGGCACGCCCGGCGCAGGCTTCGGAAGCTGCGGAGAGGGATATTTAAGGCTCTCCTCATTCGGTGATGCCGAGGATACGAAAAAGGCCGCCGAGAGAATAGAAAAACTTTTTGCACTGTAATAAAAAGGCAGACGAAAGTCTGCCTTTTATCATTTATTCGAGATTTATTTTTCCGCCGTCGCAAATGCCCTTTATATATCCCACGGCAAAAATGTTGCCGAGTACGGCATAGCCCGTGTTGCTTTCATTGCTCTCACCCGCCATTGAGGGGGTATGGTCGGGACGAACTATACAATTCGGCGCAAATTTTGAAGCAAGCTCCATGAGCTTTGCCATGTCGGTCGGGCCGTTGTCGTGAAACGTCTCGCGGAAGTGTTCACGGTTTCCCGTCGTATCACGGAAGTGAAGGAAGAAAATTCTCTCTCCGAATTCCTCAATCAATGAGAAAACGTCTTCGCCCATGACGTTAAAGCACGCTTGACAGAACGTGATTCCGTGCGAGGGACTGTCGGACAGCGACATCGCGCGCCTGTAAGCGTCCGCGCTTATGATAATGCGCGAATATCCCATAAGCTCGGGAATCGGCGGGTCGTCGGGATGCAGGCACATTTTAACGCCTGCCTTTTCGGCTGTCGGAAGAACTGCGCGGAGAAAGTATTCGTAGTTTTCCCACATCTTTTCCGCAGTGTTCTTTGACGGAACCTTCTCCGCATCATAAATGTCAAAACCGCTCGTCAGAGCTCCTCCGCGCTCGGGGAGATCGGTGCGCGTGCGATACCAGCCCACACCTCCCATGAAGTTATAACATATCATTTTGATTCCGAGCCTGCCCATGTTTTCGAGCATACGGCAGTATTTTTTTAAGTCATTATCGCGTCCGTCAAGCCCGAGCTTGATTCGGTCCATGTCGAACTCATCGCCCTCTAACCCGTAGAGTGTAAAGCCTGCGTCGCGGAAGTCGTCGCATACTTTTTTGAGCGATTCAAAATCGGACGGGTCATTAAGCCCCGTGAGCTGGGGCGCAGCCTTTGTAATAGCGTACTTAACACCGAGCTGGCGCATTAAGTCCCATTGCGTATTCCGTTTTGCAGGAAGCATAACACCGAGTTTCATAATATTCACCCCGCTTATTTATATACCGCTGTGTGAGAGGAATCCGCCGTCAACGGGAACGGTAATGCCCGTAACGAAAGCCGCGGCCCTGTCATCGGTCAGGAAGTCCACCGTGCCGAGCAGGTCGTCCGCGTGTCCGAATTTCCCCATAGGAGTATGATTGATAACGTTTTGTCCGCGCGCGGTAAGACCTGTTTCGGGTGTACCGAGATACTTCACGCTCCTGTCATTTACAAAAAATCCTGGTGCTATTGCATTTACGCGTATATTTGCAGTTGCAAAGTATGTGGCAAGCCACTGTGTCAGGTTCACAATGGCGGCTTTGCTCATCGCATACGGCGCAACGCGTGTGAGCGGGCGGTAGCTGTTCATTGACGCGAAGTTGATGATGTTTCCCGCTCCCGCCTCCGCCATCTGGCGGGCAAATATCCTCGAGGGGATAACCGTTCCCATGGTGTTTATTTTGAGAACACTCTCAAATGCAGACATATCGACATCGAAAAACCCCTTCATATCCGCAGGCTTGTCTTCTGATATCTCGAGCGGGTCAAACTGTACGTTCTGAGTCATGGCGTTTATGTTGTTTCCGCCTGCTCCGTTGATGAGAAAACGGCATGAACCCCATTTTTCCTTTATCTCGTCGGCAATTTTCTGAATTGCCGTTTCGTCCGTTACATCCGCGGCACGGATTTCGCAGATACCGCCGTTTTTGCGTATTTCCTCCGCAACGGCTTCGAGCTTTTCGGGGGTTCTTCCGATGAGAACGACACGCGCGCCCTTGTTTGCGAGGTTTACGGCTATTCTTGAGCAGAGCGTTCCGCCTGCACCCGTTACTACCGCAACTTTTCCGTCATAATATGAGTCTTTCATTCCAATTTTCCTTTCTTTGCCGATGAACGGCGGAGTTTATTTTATATTTACCGCGTTTTTCGCGTTGGTGTAAGAAATCTTAATTGCTGTTTCCTTTAAGAGTTCAAAATCGTCGGGCATTTCACCGCTTTTAACCTTCTCGCCTATGAACGAGCATAGAACTCTTCTGAAATAATCATGACGCACAAACGAGAGAATGCTGCGCGAGTCGGTTGTCATTCCTATGAACTCGGATAAGACACCGTAGGCATTCACGTTTTCAAGAACGGTTCTTATTCCGTGTGCATGGTCGCACCACCACCATGCGGGACCCTGTGATATGACGGAGTTTACTCCGCTTTTTGAGAACGAGCCCGAAATCGCCGCAAGCGCAGGGGAATCCGAGGCATTGAGCGGAATGAGAATGACTTTCGGCAATCCGCCGTCCGTTTTTTCAATATCGTTTAAGAGAGTAATAATGCCGCTCACGTCAAAGGAAGTGCCTATCGCGGCATAACCGCCCGCCGGGCCTGAAATCTCAAGGAGTCGGTCGCTTGTTCTTCTGTGCGCGCCGATATGGAGAAGCATCGTCCAGCCGAGCTTTGAATATTCCGCCGCCGCAGTAAGGAGGAGATGCGAGGCAAGACGCATTTTGTCCTCAATTTCAAGCTCTTTTCCGCTAAGCACCGCGTCAAATCTCAATGAGTTTTTGCCGTCGTCGGTAAGGTATGTAAAACCGTCGTCAAGCGCGTGGTCGGCGATACGGCATCCGACTTCGGAAAATCTTACCAGAGCCGATTTCACGGCAGCGATGTATCCGTCCATACAGCCTATCTCCATACCGCAGGATTTTGAAAGCTTCGCGATGTATTCCGCGGTCGGGTAAATAAGGCTGTCTCCCCTGAGAGACGGCGACAAGTCGGTATAATTTTTGAACGCGGAGACGTCATCTTCGGCAGAACGGCACGGAGAACTGTATTCGATGTTGAACATACCGAGTATCTTATTGTTTGTAATCTCTCCGCCTGAGAGCATTTTCTCCGTTTTTGACCATATTTTGGGCGCAGTCTCCGCGTTAAGAGGCTCGTCTGTTCCGAAAACCTTGCTAAGCTCCATATGCGACCAGGTATAAAGCGGATTTCCTATGAGACGCGGAAGAGTTTCGCTCCATTTGATGAATTTGTCATAATCAGATGCACTGCCCGTTATATAGTGCTCGTCAACACCGCAAATGCGCATGGCGCGGTGCTTGTACGGGTCTTTGCTTATCCATAGCTCACATATGTTCGGGAATTGCCTGTCTTCAAATATGTCAGAGACCGAAAGGTGGTTATGCCAGTCGATAATCGGCAAATCGCGCACGGATTCGTTATACAGACGTTTTGCCGTGTCCGTTGTGAGCAATAAGTTCGCATTCATTACTTTTTTCACCTCGTATTTTATTGACATCAACCACAATATATGATACTATTCACTCAAAGTCAATATTGAAAGCATACAAGAAGGTTCGGAAAACTTACATGTTTGGAGTATCGGTATGAGAACAGTATCTAACGAGTCGGAATTTCTTCCGAATATAATAACGGCACGGCATTATGAAACGGGAGCGAACGCGAAGGGCAGAACGCGTCAGAGGAAGGCGGAGTGGTTCGAGACGAGCATATATACAACCGACGGCGGGTTTCTGCACTTGAACGGAGGAACATATCCGATTAGAAATGGGTACGTCAGATTTACGCGGCCGGGGGATATTGTTTCAAGCACACCGCCGTTTAAATGTATGACGGTTACGTTTGACTCCGATATAGGCACGCTCCCGATTCTTGAATCCATACCCGCGTTCTTTAAGGCGGACGACTCCGCTGTGCGTATTTATGAAAGGACGATAGAACAGTATACCAGTAACGATATGGGAAGTAAGGTTCTGATGAATTCGTATGTACTTCGTCTCATTTATGAGCTTTACAGATTATCGGCGCAGGAGCTTACTTCTCTCCCTGCGGTAAATAAATGTATAGAATATATGCAGAAACACTCCGAAGAGCGTATAACGCTCGATAAACTCGGGGAAATCTCTGGTTATGCCCCGCTCTATATATTAAGGCTGTTTAAGAAGTCGACGGGAAGAACACCGCACACATATCTTACCGATTTGCGAATAAGCCGTGCAAAGAGAATGCTTGAGAATACGGAGGAGACTGTCGCCGCAATATCGGCAAAATGCGGTTTTTGCTCAGTGTCCCATTTTCAGGTTCTTTTTAAGGATGTGACAGGGTTAAGCCCCGCGAAATACAGAAAAAACTGTGATATGTAGCAGTTAAAAAACGCACCTGCGTATGTTTTCATACGCAGGTGCGCTTTTTAAGTAGGGGCTTTAACTAAAACACAATCACCAAGAGCATCTTAAACTGTTCCTTGCCGCATAACGGCATGGGGATGCCCCGCCGGTATGACGATTGACTGACCTTCGGTTAATTCATACTCCGTTCCGTCAACGGTAATACGCCCTGTTCCGTCAAGACAGGTTACAAAGGCGCCTCCCGAGGATTCGTGAGTGCTTATTTCCTCATCCTTGTCAAAGGCAAAGAGCATTATGCTGACCGCTCCGTTCTGAACCAAGGTTTTGCTGACAACCTGACCCGGGCTAACAGTTCATCTGCTCTTTTAAGGTTAATACCTCAGACTTGCTGATATTCTTCATTATGCCGTCCGTATTATGTCCTCGCAATTCTTTAGATTTATATTATTATACCCCGAAACAGAATCAGATACAAGAAAAAAGAGGTATCCAAAGGGAATGTCTTGCTTATATGACAAGAGTCTTTACACTGCCCTCATCGCCCGAAAGGACATATTCGCGTCCCGCGTAGGAAAGGGTGATGCTCTTTCCGAAGCCTATCACAACGGAAACACTCTTGAGCTTACCGTCTTTCCAATCAAGGCTTACGGAGTGTCCGCCCGGAGTTTTATACCCGCGCATCGAACCCTTTTTCCAACAATCAGGCAAGGCACAAAGCAGGTGGAGCTTGCCGTCGCGCGACTGTGCGACAGCTTCAAGGAGCGCCGCCGATGCGCCCAGATTTCCGTCTATCTGAAATACGATTCCGGGTTTGTTCTCCGTTGAGAAAGGCTTGTACGGATGCGTGTCCAAAAGGCTTATCGTCGCAAACTCTTCCATCATTTTTGAGATATGCTCATAGAGCTTTTCGCCGTCGCCGAATCTTGCGTACATGCACGCAACCCATGCACGGCTCCAGCCGGTATGACCTCCGCCGTGTGAAAGGCGGAATTTCAGCGACTTCTTTGCCGCTTCATACTGCTCGGTGCGGGTTTCGGTCGTGAACAGGTCTCCCGGGTATACACCGAACAGATGAGACAAATGGCGGTGCCCGGGGTCTGCTTCTTCAAATTCCTCATTCCACTCCATAAGTCTTCCGTCGCTTCCGATTTTGAACTCGGGAAGATGTGCGCGCATGTCGCGCCAAAGCTTTGCAGACTCAGCATCCGCTCCGAGAATATCCGCCGCGTCTGCCGCATACCCGAGTGCCATATACGCGAGCTGGACATCCATCGCTGCCGATTTGCAGATGCCGACGGGGAAGATTCCTATGCCCTTGAACGGGTTTTCAGGCGACTGACTCGGCATAATCTGATAAATTCCGTCCGCATCGCGCACTAAATAATCTTCGTAAAACTCCGCAACCGCTTTTAGGAACGGATAACAGCGATTCTGCAAAAATTCCTTGTCGCCGGTGTATAAATAATGGTTATAGTAGTGCTGTGTAAGCCACGGAGCGGCGCCAATCCAGACTGCCCAGCCAAAAGCTTCGGGAGTTGAACAGCCCCACATATCGGAGGAATGCGGAAAGAATACTCCACGGCAATTATAAAGCTCTTTTGCAGACTTTCTTCCGTTCGGAATAAAGCTGTCAATCATTTTGAGGAGACTGTCCGCACAGCTCGGACAGTTTGTAGGTTCGGCTATCCAGTAGTTCATCTGCAAGTTGATATTCAAGTGATAGTCCGATTCCCATGCAGGCTCAACCCTGTTGTTCCATTTGCCCTGCAAGTTTGCGGGAAGCTCTCCGCAAAGGCTTGAGGAGAGAAGAAGATACCGCCCGTAATGGAAGAACAGCAGAACCAAATCTCCGTCCGTTTTACCGTGTCGCAGTGCTTCGACTCTCTCGTCAGTCGGCTTGTTCGATTCGGGAAGCTCAACCGAAAGCGAAAAACGCTCCATTTCCGTCTGGAAAATACGGCAGTGTTCGTCAAAAACGGACTCATAGCGGAAGTCTTTCGGCATTTCGGGCTCGGTATAGCTGTCCGCATGGACGAAAATGTCGGTACGGGTTGTTAAAAAGGTCGCATCGCTGACGGAAATACCGCTTTCACAGGGTGAAGACATGCCGTCCGTCTCATAGCAGGTCAGGACAGAGAATGATATTCCGCCGTCAAAACTGCATTCGTATCGGATTGCGCTGTCTGAATAAACTGTCTTTTCGGTTGCATTATCATCACGCGGACGTGTATATGACAGAGTTCCCGAAAACGGAGTGGCGCTCTCCCATCGGCAAATGACGCTTCCACCCGTCGCAGAGGCAAACGATGTCAGACGAAGCGCCTTTGAATCAACCGTGCGTTCGCTTGTCAGTACGCCGTTTAAGATATTCAGCTCGCGTCTTGCAAAATTACAGTTTCCGCAGGGAGTGAAACGCAGCTCGCCTGCGGGCTGGTATCCGTCTATGCGGTTTGGAATACCGCTTATACCGCCGACTCCGCCGAACCAGACGTTTGCAAGCGCAGCCGCGCGGAAACAGTCCCCCGATTCAATCAGCTCACGCACCTGCGAAAGAGCCTCGGGAGCAACAGGATAGTTCTTGCAGTGCCTCTTTGTTCCGCGCCATAGGCGCTCATGATTCAATGAAACTATGTCGGAGTCTGTTCCCCATATCATTGCAGCAAGACGTCCGTTGCCTATCGGAAGTCCGTCCATCCAGTCATCGGCGGGGGTGTTAAACCATAATTTTTGTTGCATGACATCACATTCCTTTTGTCAATAATTTTGTTAAATATATCATGGCGGTACAGAGTTGTCAACATGACGGGAAAGAGGCTGAAATTCTTTAAAAATACAATGTTTTTGCAGAATGAATAAATTTTGACGTACAAACTATAAGTTAGTGTTCAAAAAAACAAAAATATTTTTTCTGAATATTTGTTCTTATTATCAGAACAGACGCATTTTATACCGTTTTGTTTTTGGCCTTGGACGAGAAACAAAATATTTAACCGACATTTCATCAATTTGGGTATCATGTTTCTTTTCCGTTCGTACGCCGGTATTCGCTTGGCGTGATTCCGTTAAAGTTTTTGAATGCGCGGGAAAATGCAAGCGGGTCATAGCCTGTTGAAATGGCAACATCCTTAATCGACGCGTCGGTTTGCTGCAAAAATTCGCAGGCGGCCCTCATCCGCGTTTGCAAAAGCACTTTTTGCGGTGATGTCGAGAGATAATCACGGAATATCATGAAAAGGTAGTTTCTTGTTATGCCCACATGCTTTGCGATGCTGTCAACGGTTATATCATAGGGGTAGTTTGCTTCTATATATTGAAGGGCAGAGTCTATATACTTGTAGTGAATCGGAAGAGTGGCGCTGACTTCTTCACCTGCTTTGCAGACGTTATAGAGTTCCGCCAAAAAACCGGTAAACAGGGAAAATTCGCGAAGTGCGGCTTCTGCGCCGAAATTGTTTGAATAATTGCTGTTTTCGATTAACCGAGGCTCAATTTTATCTTTGGGAGAGTTAACTGTGAGGAGGGAGCTCATTTTAAGGGAATCAACGAGAGATTCAAGCTGCTGAACACCCTTTTGCGGTATCTTATATGGAAAAACAATAGATTTTGGCGTAAATCCGAGCTGTTTGAAGTGTTTTTTAACAACTGTTCCGTCCGCAACGATAAATGTTGTGGCCGTTGAATCGGAGATATAGTGCTTTGTATGAATTTTATTCGGATAGATGACATATAAGTCTCCGGCGCTTATTTCGTGATGTTCGTTTTCGGTGGATATTATAATGCCGCCCTTTTTACAATACTCAACAATATACGAATTGCAAATTGCGGGACCGTAGATGAGGTCCTTTACAATATGCAGATTTCTGCCTCCTCTGCAAACATTGATTGAAGACAGGGTTTTATTGTCCAAATTCGTAAGCTGAATCAAGCCGTTGTGCTTAACGACAAAACGATCATTATTCATAATACACCTCAAACTATTTAACATTTTGTGGCATCATTGTAACATAATGTCGTTGTATTATCAAGCATATTTTGAGATAATTAAGAAAAATAAAGAGGTGTAAAAAATGGGTTACGATTCTGATTTAAAATATGATTATTTCAAAAGGAAGAACATCGGCATTATCGGCTGCGGCGTTCGTGCGAGGTCATTGATGAACACCCTGCGTTCAATGGATATGAATGTTAAAATCACCGCTCTGTACGATACCGACGCGGAACGCGCGCTTGCCGATCTTGCCGCAGACGGTGAGGATATAAGTACGATACGCGTATGGGACGATGCGGATGATATGCTTGACAATGCGGAACTTGACGGTGTGCTGATAGCGACGAGAAGCGAGGCGCACGTTCATTTTGCAAAGAAAGTCCTTGCGCGCAGTATACCGATGATTTTGGAAAAACCGATAACATATTCAATGGATGAACTCATTGATCTTCGGACGGCATACGAAAAATCCGAAAAAAAGGTTATCATATCTTTTCCGCTCCGTGAAACGCCGATGCTTGAACTTGTGAAGAAAATCATCGACAGAGGAGAAATAGGTACGCCGGAACATATACAGGCATTCAACTACGTTCCGTACGGCGGGGTGTATTTTCACAATTGGTATTGCAAAACCGGCGAAGCGGGGCTCCTCTTTGAAAAATCAACTCACGATTTTGATTGGATTAACCGTATTGCGGGAGTAAAGCCGGCCGAAGTTGTTGTAATGACCTCACAGCAGGTATTCGGCGGTGAAAATCCGGACGGAAAGCTTTGCCGCACGTGCGAACGCCAACTCACGTGTATGGAAAGCCCGTTTATGCAGAAGAACATTGTGCACGATAATCCAAAGGGAGATACCTGTGCATTTTCGAAAGAAGTAAAAACTTATGATTCGGCAAGTGTACTTATCAGGTATGAAAACGGTATGCACGCAAATTATACGGAAAACCACTTTGCGAGGAAAGGCGCGGGAGCTCGCGGCGGTCGAATAGTCGGATATTCGGGAACGCTCGATTTTGACTGGTACACGAAGAAAGTCAAGGTTTTCTGTCATCATTCCCCTGTTGTGGAAACATACGAAGTCGATCATGCCGCAGGTCATTTTAACGGTGATGAAAGTCTTGTTTTCGACTTTGTAAAAATGATGCACGGAATAAACGATACGACCGCAACAATGGAAGCGGGTTTTACAAGCACCCTCATGTGCATGGCGGCCCGTGAAAGCATTGAGAAAAAGGCTTTTATTCCCGTTGCGTGGGGCGACGGAAGAAAACTCTGATTCTTACCGGAGGTAATTATTTTGACAGCTTCAATACTCGGCGCCGTCGGTATTGCGGTCAATGTTATAATATATCAGCAAAAAAGCGGCAAAAAACTTCTCGCTTTTAAGCTCGTTTCGGATGTGATGTGGGCGCTTCACTACCTCCTGTTAAACGCATATTCCGCATGTGCGATTGCGGCAATCGGTATATTCAGAGAAGGAGTATTATTCTACAATCAGGGTAAAGCCCGGGCGCGCAATAAGCTTTGGCTGACATTGTTTCTCGTATTAAGCTCAGTCTCGGCAGCGGTTACTTGGAAAGGCATATTTTCGGTTCTTCCCGCATTTGCGTCAATTCTTTCGGTTTTCAGCTTTTGGCGCGGGAACCCGAAATTAACCCGCATACTGGCATTTCCGATATCTGCGTCAATGCTCGCATACGATGTTTTCTGCCTGTCGTATATGGGGATTGCAAGCGAAATTTTCACGCTTATTTCCGCCGCCGTCGGAGTAATCAGAAACAGAAAAAAGTCGTGATGCACTCTTGGTGCTTGTGTATAAAATATGGTAGAAAAGGAGAGGAAAAGCAGTGAAAAAAGTTTTATCAATCATTCTCGCATTGTCAATGGTATTGGCGATTATTCCCGCAGTATCCGCAGAGGAAGACACGCGGGAGCGTGTTGACGTACAATTCGGATACATACAAGATTCGACAACTATTCCAAAGATTACTTCGAACGCAAAGAAAACGCTTAAAGAGCTGTTTTCGGCAACCGTCGAAGCCGAAAGCACGTCTTATGCCGACGACCAAAACAGAAATGCTTCGCTTATAGCAAGATATAAAGACGGAACAAACGTGAAGCTCAACGGCAAGAATCTGTATCTCATGCAGGCGGTTACAGAAGGAACAGTCTGGAATTCCGCATATGAAAGCGATATTAAGCCTAACGTCAAAGGCGTCTGGACTATTGAGGTTGATATGGGTTTTGCCTCCGGTTGGTATAACCTTGATATTCAGGGCGGAAAGTGGCACAGCGGAGGCAGGTGGGACGTATACGCAGACCACGAAAAGGTCGGTATATTCGATTGCCGGGACAGTGTGTCGAGTGCGTATTGGAGCGAACAGAATATAGGAAATGTATATATTTCCCCGGATTCAAACGGGAAAATAAAGCTTGCCTTTGTGCTGAAAGAGCAGGCATATTCAAACGCCGACGGAACGTCATTCAGAAGCGATGAAGCAAGAGTTATTATTCATAAGCTGAGTCTTTCTCCGATTGAAGCTCCGCAGACCGAGACTTCAGACGCAGATATAAACCTTACAAAGGATGCAATGTGGTTTGCCGCGCCTGCGCAGGCCCATGTGGACAAAATTGACCCTGTTTTAAGGGAAACAATGTCGGGATATGCGAACAAGGACGGGGAAAATTGGATAACATACGGCTTTGAGGTTGTGCCGGAAGGGTGCGGCAATTATGAGTCGCGCTACACAAGCAGAGTTTTTAATAACATAGGGCTTGTTACGATTGGAACAGGAGAAGGCATATGGCCAAACATAAATTCAATGTTCACAATTAAAAAGAAAATTTCGGCCGGCGGATATTACAGCGTCAAAATGAACGGCATCGGCTGGAATATGGCATCGGACTGCGCGATATACGTGAACGGAGAATATGCAGGAGATTATAATTTCTATAAAGATTCAAGCTCGTACAACCCAAACGGTGAAAAGACGTTAAATACCGTCTGCCTTAAATCGGGAGAGAATGAAATTTCCTTCCGAATCCGCGCATTGGCGGCAGATGTTACCAAAGGTCAATTCATTCCCTATTACGTAAAATTTGTTCCGGCAAGCACGCCTTCGGTATCGGCTGTTGAGTCGGAGATTCCCGAAGAGCTTGCAAAGGGTGAGTCGTCAAATCTCACGGCAAGGGCGAAAATGGCGGACGGAAGCTACCGTGCCTTCGGATACAACATTGACGGCACAATTCCCGCTGATGACAACTGCATAAAAGTTGAGTCTTCAAATCCGTCGGTGGTGGAAGTTTCGGATGTTGCCTGCGTTAAAAATTACACGAACTCGGCGGACAATATCGAGCCGGAAACGGTATCTTACAGGATTACCGCGAAAAGCGGCGGCGAAGCGACGATTACGGTCACATCAATCGTGAACGGCGTTTCGGCGGAAAAAACGCAGAAAGTAACGGTACCGTCTTCGGGAGAAGAGGAACCCGGGGATGCCCCGTCAAGAGTCAGTTATGCAGTGGAGATTGACGGAGAAACGCCGTCCGTAGGAAGTGCGTCCATAGGGCAGTTCGTAAAGCTTGTGGCGCCGGATAAAGAAAACAAAATGTTTAAATACTGGAAGAATCGCTCGGGCGCATACATTTCAAGCAATAAGGAATATACATTCACGGCAATAACATCGGCTTTCTTTGTCGCGGTGTATGAGAATATCAGACCGGAGAGCGATAACACAGTAACCGTGAACTTCTTTAACGCGAACGGAGTGATTCTCGATACAAAGTCGGTTGATAAGGGTATACCGTTCTCTGCGGCAAGAGAGGGTGTGGCGAACCCGTCAATCACGGGCGGATACACATTTTCGGGATGGAGCGTCGGCGATGACGAAGTAATCGGCAGGGAAACGAACGCTGTCGCACTGTTTGAAGAGACAACGGGTAATGTAATCTCGGGAGACATTGTGATAGACGGAGTTTCGCAGTCGGGTAAAAAATTCGGAGAAGAAATCAAGGTTTTCGCGGACGAAGGAAGAAAATTCAGCTATTGGAAGAAAGACGGGAAGGTTGTAAGTTACGATAAGAATTACAGTTTCTTCGTATGGGATGCGGCGGATATTGAAGCTGTTTACGATGAAGCGGTTACACCCGTTCCGACGATTTTCCTTGATGCAAGAACCGTCAGCGGCGCACGTATGATAGAGTATAATGTACCCGAGGGTTATACGAAGATCGAAGCGGGAATCATCTTTAAAGGAGATGCAGAATCACTTGCCGTAAACTCGTGTTACTCAAAGGCGGTATCGCAAAGAAGCGGAGCGCACGGACAGTTCTCCGCTGCGCCGAGCAATGTTGATTCAGGCATGGAAACGGCAGTCAAAGGTTATCTTATATACAAAGAGGACGGAACGGATGTCTATAAGGTGATATACTCCGAATAGAAGGAAGTATATAAGCGGAGTGCGGCGTTTATTTACTGTACTCCGCTTTTTTAAACGGGAGGAGAAAATGAAAAGATTATTATCGGTCGTTTTGGCGGCAGTGTTGACGGTGTCGATTTTCCCGGGTATAGGATTTTCAGAAGGCATGGCAAATGAGATAAAATACTCATTCGCAAAGGCTGATTATTCCGTTTCCGATCCGAGCAAAATTTCGTACGAAAACAGTAATAATACACTTGAATGGGTAGGAACAACAAGCACAAATACAACGAAGTATCTTTGGTCGGGAGGTTATGCGTGTCTTAATGTCGGAGTCGGAAAATATGCGGCATATAAGATGATAATTCCCGCAGAAGGGAAATATACCGCGGAGTTGTCATATCTTTGCCGCAAAACCGCAGCGGTTGCCGACGTGTATATAATTGAGGGAGTTACGGAAGACATTCAAACAGCAATTGACGCGGCCGAACCGATTTTCAAGAATATAGATCATTTTAGCGAATCGGACAGCGGTGAGAAAAAAGAGTCGGTAATATTTAATGCCGAAAGCAGAGGAGAATACTTGCTTGTATTTGTTGGGGCAGATCAGACAAACGGTATGGCGGTTCGCCCCTCAAAGCTCACACTCACACCGTACACGGAACCCGAATATTCGGGCATAACCCATACTCTCTCCGACATAGAAATTGTCAACCGTGAAATTTCCTTCACCGCGAAGATTGTTATGAGCACGGGTGAAACTTTTGTGCCGTCTGACGAAGGAGATGGGCTGAGTGTAAGCGTTTTAAACAAAGATAAGGCGGAAATTATTTTCGAAAGCTATGAAAACGGAATATATTCGGGGAAGCTGAAAACCCTTGACAACGGAGATGCCGAAATTTCCTTCACCGCGGTTTATAAAGGAACGGAGTACAATATGTTCCATACCGTGAATATAACAGATGTTCCAGAAATTACACCGATTTCGATTGAGATGACTCAGGATACAATGGTATTCACGGATAAAACGGCTCCGTCGGAGAAGTGGAAAACAGACGGTTTTGAACTGGTTCTCGACTCTCAAAAAATGACAAGCGAAGTATCGAGGTACACTCCGCGTATGATAAAAGACGAGAACGGGAACAAAAAATACCTTGTTCAGCTTCAAACAGGCAGAAAAGAATGGCCCAGAATAAAAAATGCCGTGTTTACCATAAAAAAACGCATCTTTGCCGCGGGATGGTACTCTCTTGATGTTAAGGGGCTCACGCTTAACACCGCATCGGACTATTCGGTATATGTGAACGGAAACTATGCGGGAGATTTTGATTTTTTTAACGAAGAAGCGACAATAAGCGACAGGAAATATTTAAAAGAAGAAAGGCTCAATACGATATATCTTGAAGAGGGAAATACTGAAATTTCTTTCCGTGCCCGTCGTGTAAACAGCAAGTATGACATGGGATTTTTTATTCCGTACACGGTAACGTTTACGCCGATTGAGGATCAATCGGGGATCTCCGTTTCACGGATTGAAAGCGATATGTTTGAAAAGCTTCCGATTGACGAGAGCCAGGATGTAAAAGCGTATGCGAAAATGTCTGACGGCACATACCGCCACTTCGGACCCGCAGATGACGGAGGCGCCGACAGTAATAACAAAATTGTAAATATTTCCGCAGAAGATGTATCCAAAGCGGAAATATCGGCATGGTCGGCACCCGAAGCGGGAAATTCCTCCGAAATAAAGTACAGCATCAAGGGAAAAAACACAGGCAGGACAAACGTACTTATAACGGTTGCAGTTGACAAAACAGAGTATACGGAGAAAATTCCGATTGAGATAATTGAAAAGCCGACCCTTTTATCGGTTGATGTGAAATTTTCAAAAAATAAGATTCCGGCGGGAAGACAGGCGGGCGCTTCTGTTTATTTGACAAGAAGCGGCGATTTTAAGGAGTATTCGTATGAGAGCAGTATCGTATATGAAAGCTCTGATCCAAACATAGCCAAAGTTGATGCGCAGAGCGGCGCAATAACGGGAATAAGCGAAGGAATCGCAATTATTTACGCTCATGTTACAGACTGGGCGGAAAATGTGGTTACGGGCGAAAAGTCAATAACCGTCCTTCCGAAGCCCAAGCTTCACGGTTTTTCGATCAAGACCGCTTCTGAGCTCGTTGTCGGCAATACATCGGCAATCTCGGTGTCTGCGGTAATGAGCGACGGTGAAGAGGGAGACATCTCATCATACGATGTAGAATATGAAAGTTCCGACACCTCGGTTGCCGAAATAACAGACGGCGGCATCATTGAGGCGAAATCTTCGGGTGAGTGCAATATCACCGTATCGGCAGTAAATGAGAACGGAAATCTCTGCTCGGAAGTCATCCGTATTCGTGTCTATGATCATATCGAACCGCTTATAATAGATTTTTCAAGGACGAATACAAAGCTTGATTATTCACAGCCCGACATAACACCCGGATACAAAATACTTACGGAAACAGCCGCGCCGACAGAGTATCGTATGTTTGAATGCGACGGCAAGAGTATGCTTCAAGTGAAAACAGGAGCAAAGCTTTGGCCGCAGGCATCGGGCAATAAGAATTCGGTTTTTGCAATCGGAATAGAAGCACGAACCGAAGGGTATTACGGCATAGAGCTTTTTGGCGGAAAATTTGCCAAATGCTCAAATTATTCGGTGTTTGTCAATGGGAAATATGCGGGGGATTATATATTTTACAGCGCCGCCGATTCCGTTTACAGAGCGCAGGGAGAGAAAAAAACGCTTAATACTCTGCACCTTAATGCAGGGTATAACGAGGTTGTCTTCGCCCTTAGGGAAATTCCCGTCGGCGCACCTTATATGCTGGTGAGAAGCATCACTTTCACACCACGTGAGGGAGCAATTTCCTTTGACGGAATTGACTGCCGTATTCCCGCGGAAATTGCGGTCGGCGAAAAAAAACGCATTACGGCGGCAGTGAAAATGAGCGACGGAACGCCCAGGCATTTCGGACCCGATTATAGCAGCGGAGCCTCCGAAGATCCGGACAATATGATTACAATTTCCGACGAAAACGGTCTTATCGAAACAGAAAAACATACGGTATTCGGCGGAACATATAGCACAGAGTTTTTGCTCAAAGCAAAGAAACCCGGCAGGACAACTCTTGTAATCGAGGCTGTAATCGAAGGTATAAAACATACCGAAAGTTTTGAAATCGAGGTGCGGGACGATCCCATAGTCTCTACAGGCGCAAGTATAAAACCAAAAGAGATTTATAAGGGCGATTCCGTGAAACTTATTGCGCAGCCGATGCTTGAATCGGGCAGAATAATAGACAGCGACGCGGCCGAAAGCCGGTTTGTGTCAAGGAATGAGGAAATTGCGACGATTGACGGAGACATTCTTACCGCTCATAAATCCGGCACCGCAGCAGTTGATGTAACAACGGTGTTTAACGGAAAGACCGTAACAGGAACCGCTTTGTTTGAAATAAACGAGGCAGGAATGACCACCGTTGCCGTTTCGGCGGGAGGCAGCAGGATAATCCGTCTTACCGACAAGGAAAATGATTCCGTTCCGCTTTATATAACCGCAGCAGATAATTTAGGGAGAGAGATTGATCTGACAAATGCCGTGATTGAAGCAAGCACAGATTCCGATTGCGTTGTTTTGGATGGATTAAACAATATTTTCCCGAAAAAAGAAGGCGAGGCGGTTTTTAATGTCAGAGTGAATTTGCCGGACGGAAGAATGAGAAACGCAGAAACGGCATTGCGGGTGGTGAGGGGCAAGAGCGCTTCAACGTATATGACACCCGAAAAAACAGCCGCCGCCCGTGAAAATTATAAAAAATACGACTGGGTAAAATCATCGGCATATATTTCTAATGCCGAGAAGTATCTTGATAAACTCGATACGCTGTATAATCTGATTCCGTCCGAAGGACTTCCGCGAGCGACATGCGTCGGCGATTATCTCGACCCGCTTGCATATACATGCCGATACTGCAACACCGATATTATGGAGAAATACGGTCAGTTCTCATGGAGAAACGATGCGTTTAGGTATCCGTGGAAAATTCAGTGTCCGGAGTGCAAGAGAGTTTTCCCATCGAATGATTTCGGGAGCTTCTATAAGCTCGGGCTTAACGAGTACGGAGAATTTGACCGCAGCCGCGCACTCGATAAGCATGCCGAGCTGTTCGGCGACAAAACGGCACCTGTCGGCTCTGCCGAATGGTACGGATACGGCGTGAAGGGCGGTTATCTCTGCAATGATCTTTATCCGGGGCTTGACAGCGTAAGCAGCATAAACGGAGGAAAAGGACTGCGCCCGGGCGAAAGACAGGAGACATGGGGCGTAGACGACGGCTTCGGATATGCGCCGAAGGACGAAGAGGGAAAACCGTTTGTCAATGAAAACGGTACGGTAGAGCGCCATACGTATGTAGGTGTATTTGTACACTTCGGACTGTGGAGGAAGCATAATGATGATACCGCTAACGGCGGTGTTATAAAAAATGCGATTAAATATTGTTCGAGCGCGTATATGTATACGGGTGATAAAAAATACGGAAGAATCGCCGCGATCCTGCTCGACCGCATTGCGGATTTTTACCCCGATTACGATATTTCGATCTGGAACGACGAGTTTGCTTTTGCAAACACGGACGGAGGTTTGGATATCGGGAAGCGCGTCGGATGTATTTGGGAATGTGAAGAAATAGTTGAAACCGTAACGGCGTACGACAGAGTGTTTGATGTGTACGATGATCCGTATGTCATCGATTATCTCAAAAACAAATCAAATAAAATTAAGATGCGTTACGCAAAGAATACGGCCTCGCAGATTCGGACAAATATAGAAGACGGAATTATCCGCACGGGTCTTGACAGCCTTGTCGACTGTAAGATTTCGGGCAACTTCGGCTTGCCGCAGAAAGCAAATGCGGTATGCGCCGTGGTACTTGATTCGATGCCGGAGACGGCAAAGTGGCTTGACTATCTTATGGCGCCCGGATGGCTGCGCTCAAACAGCAAACCGTGTCTCGGCGGCGGCATTAATGAAGTTCTCGTAAACAAAATAGACGCCGACGGTCAGGGAAACGAAGGTTCGCAGTATAACAACGGTTGGCACACATCGCTTATCGAAATTCAGGCGATACTGGATGATTATAGCAGATATAATGAGGGAAGCCTTTATAATAATCCGAAGTACTGCAGGATGTTTTATTCGAATATTCCGCTTATTACCGGGTACTACACGCCTCAGATAGGAGATTCGGGAAGTACTGCGGATAAAGAGCTTTGGATGAAAAAAAGAGTTGCTCTGGTAGGTTGGGAACACTTCAAGGACCCGATATTTGCGCAGATTTTGTATAAGCTTAACGGCAATTCGTATAAAGGACTGCATTATGATGCCGAGGAAGCAAATCCGGAGCGTCTCGAAAGTGAGGTGCGCGATGTAATAAAGGAACACGGCAGGCTAAAACTAAGTTCCGAAGCAATGACAAACTTCGGCTTTGCGGTTTTGCGGGGCGGAGATGATTTCTCGAATGCAAGCAATATGACCGCAGCCGATACAAGCCGTGATTTGTGGATGTATTTCGGATCAAGTTCGGGGCACGGACATCCTGATACGCTGAATATAGGAATGCGTATGTACGGGCTGAACTTTATGCCGGATCTCGGGTATCCCGCGTTAACAAGTGTCAACCCGCCCCGTATGCAATGGGTCTCCAATACAATTTCTCACAATACCGCACTGGTTAACGAAGCAAAGCAAAAGACTGTTGAAGAGCCCAGGGGAAAGATGCTTCATTTTGACGATTCGAAAAGAGTACGGATTATGGACGTCTCGGCTCCGCATGTATACGAAGATGCGGAAGAATATCGCAGAAGTGTTGTTATGATCGACGTGGGAGACGATGTATCATATACCGTCGACTTCTTCCGTATACTCGGCGGAAACACGCATACATACAGCTTCCATGCATCATCAAACGAGATTGACGAAACGAGCGGGATTTTGCTGACGCCTCAAATGAAAGACGGTGTATATACAGGTACTTACGCGGGGATAGATTCCTCTTACGGAGCAGATCCGCAGACAAGCGGCGGGAATCTTAAATATCCTATCGGATACACATGGCTTAAAAACGTTGACCGTGATGATAATCCGAAAAACAGCTTTGAGATCGACTTCAAGATAAAAGATTTCAATAAGGCGATAAAGAATTCATCCGGGCTTCATATGCGCCTTACAATGCTTAATGAGTCTAACGTATCCGACGGCGTAAAGACCGACGTTGCAATTGCCGACGGACTTCCTCCGCAAAAAGAGGAAAACAAAAACATTGATAAGCTTAAATATGTTCTTGTAAGAAATAAGGGAAGCAATCTCGACACTGTATTCACCGCCGTCCTTGAACCGTACAGAAACACAAGATATTTAAAAACAAGCAAAGAAATGAAGCTTGAATCGGTTGACGGATTGGAAAATTTGCATGACGCTGCACGTGCCGTAAGAATCGAACATGTAAACGGCAGAGTCGACTATGTATTTTATGCCACAAACAACAGTGTAACCTACAAACTGACAGATGAAATTGCGGGCATTGAAAAAGAACTGTTTTTCAGAGGATTTGTCGGAGTGTTTTCCGTTGACAAAAAGGGGTCGAACATATACCGTTATATAAATGACGGAGATATAATAGGTTCTCTTATCGGCGGAAAAACGGAAATATCCGGCGTTGTCAGAGGCTATACAGACCGCCTGTCCGAGAAGAACGAAATACGCATTCTTCCGGCACAGACCCTTTCCGCAGAAGAAGTTTCGGGTCTTGCGGGCAAATATGTGTTTATCGATAACGGAAAGAACACCCGCGGAGGAGCATATAAAATAGAAAAAGCTTCTATGACAGGATCCGACCTTGTGCTCAATATCGGAAGAATAACCGTTATTCGCAAGTACGCAGATATAAGCGCACCGGAGAACGGATATGTGTATCTTATCGATGTGGGGCAAAAAGCGAGAATTCCGCTGTCAATCAGCGAAGATGACGCTCCGAAGTTTCAGAAAGTCGGGGACCTGAGCGTAGCTGCGGAAAGCACAATATCGATTTTCGTAACCGCGGAGAGCCCCGAAGACGAGGCAATAACGTACTTACTCTCAACGGCGCCTGCGGGAGCGCAGATAAACGGCGAAACGGGAGAGATAACATGGAAGCCGAACGCGTCGCAGGTGGGAGAAAACCACTTTGCGGTAACGGCAAGAGACGAATCGGGGCGCGAAAGCACAATCCACTTCACGGTTACCGTTTACGGCGCAACGACTCCGAGCGGCGGAGGCGGCGGGGGAGACACCCCGACGCCCACGCCTGACCCGAAGCC
>CAKSEF010000014.1 GCA_934446465.1 uncultured Oscillospiraceae bacterium | reverse complement strand
GTCGTTTCGCGGTGGGCCTTCGGGTTTGACGGATTTGAAAACTGGCTCGGAATAAAGGCGTTCGGTATTTCTTCCGCAAGCTCTTCCGCTTTTGCGATTGCGCCCTTCATGCCCTTTGAACCTTCCGTAAGGACAAGCTCGGCGCCGTACGCCTGCATGAGCTTACGCCTTTCAACCGACATTGTCTCGGGCATTACGATTATTGCTCTGTACCCGCGCGCTGCGGCGACAGATGCAAGCCCGATGCCGGTGTTTCCCGATGTCGGTTCGATTATAACGGAGTTTTCCTTCAGCTTTCCCGCGGCTTCCGCATCATCAAGCATCGCCTTTGCAATGCGGTCTTTAACCGAGCCTGCCGGATTAAAATATTCGAGCTTTGCAAGGATTCTCGCCTTGAGATTAAGCTCTTTTTCTATATTTGAAAGCTCAAGAAGCGGTGTTTTGCCGATTAAAAGGTCGGCGGACTTATATATTTTCGACATGATAAAACCCCCTTGATGAATTACCTGACTGCTTCGAAACCGCGGTCAAGGTCTGCGATTATGTCGTCTATATGCTCAGTGCCGATTGACAGACGTATCGTGGTCGGCTTTATTCCGCACTCGAGAAGCTCTTCTTCGCTGAGCTGAGAATGTGTGGTTGAACCGGGGTGGATAACGAGCGATTTTACATCGGCAACATTTGCAAGGAGCGAGAAGAGCTCTAAGCTCTCGGTAAATTTCCGCGCCTTCTGCGCGTCGCCCTTTATCTCAAACGTAAATATTGAGCCTGCCCCGTTTTTGAAGTATCTGTCATACAGCTCACGCTGTTTTCCCGTTGAGAGCGACGGATGATTTACCTTTTCGACCTGCGGGTGATTTTTCAGGTAGTCGACGACCTTGAGCGCATTTTCAACATGCCTCTCAAGCCTGAGCGAAAGCGTTTCAAGTCCCTGAAGGAGCAGAAAGGAATTGAACGGCGAAATTACCGCGCCCTGGTCTCTCATAAGCGTTGTTCTGAGCTTTGTGATGTATGCGAGATTTCCGCACGCGTCAGTGAAAACGACTCCGTGATATGACGGATTGGGCTTTGAGAGCCCGGGGAATTTTCCGCTCCCCGCCCAGTCAAATTTTCCCGAATCGATTATCACTCCGCCCATTACCGTGCCGTGTCCGCCTATGAACTTTGTTGCGGAGTGAACTACGATATCGGCGCCGTGCTCAATCGGTCTGAGAAGATACGGAGTCGCGAACGTGTTATCCACAATGAGCGGGATTCCGTGCTTATGGGCAATTTCGGCAACCGTCTCTATATCAAATATGTTGCAGTTCGGGTTGTCAAGCGTTTCCGCATACAAGAGCTTTGTGTTCGGGCGTATGGCGTCCTCAAATGCCTGCGGGTCTGCGGGATTGACGAACGTGGTCTCTATGCCCTGCTCGCGCAGTGTATTTCCGAACAGATTATAAGTTCCGCCGTAGACATTTACAGACGATACTATATGGTCGCCCGCACATGCGATATTCTGAACCGCGTATGTGATTGCCGCCTGACCGGAGGCTGTGGCAAGCGCGCCGAGACCGCCCTCAAGAGATGCAATCCTCTTCTCGAACACATCGGAGGTCGGGTTCATGAGGCGCGTGTATATGTTTCCGCCCTCGGACAGCCCGAAACGGTTTGCCGCCTGTGCGGAGTCCTTAAAAACGTATGACGTGGTTGCATATATCGGAACCGCTCTCGCATCGGTTGTGGGGTCGGGTATCTCCTGACCTGCATGTACCTGTAATGTTTCAAATTTATAGTCTGACATATTATTTTAACTTCCTTTCATGTTGTATTATTCGGTGTGCGCAATGCCTTTCACATTCGCCCGAATCGGAAGTTGGAGCGCAGGAGTTTTTCAAATATTATTCTCATAAAGTGCCTCCTTCAGTCAGTCTCAATAACCTACTATTTCTGTATGTTTAGCATAGTATAGCACTTCTTACCTACCTTGTCAATAGGTTTTATGGAAAAAGCAAAAAACAGACCGCCGTATACGTCAGTATCACAGCGGTTTATCTATAAATATTTACTTAAAGACGGTTAAAACCAAGATTTATTATCGGAAAAAGGCTGATAATCGGATTTGAGCGGGTCATATTTCCGAAAGGAGAAAGTCGATTCCGTCGTTTTCGGGGGAGACTATATGCGCCCCGTTCCAGGTTTTAAATATGAAGTTTTCTTCCGCGCCTGCCGTTTTATAATACTCAAGCGCCCGGGACGCCTCACGCCGTGCGCCCGAAACTGAGAAAAAGTCATCGCGTTCGCCGACCTCGACAAAAAGCCTGCGCGGGGCGCAGAGGTACGCAACTTCCGCATCGCAGAAGGTGTTGAGATAATTTTTATACTGCCAGTCGGGGAAGGCGTATTTTTCTCTGTCATTAAAGCATGAGGAGAGATAGGCCGCGGAGATTCTCTCGTCAAGCGCGGTGATAAAGAGCCCGAGATATGCTCCGAACGACATTCCGAAGAGCCCGATTTTTTCGCCGTCGATTTCGGGAAGCTCACACAGCGGGGATATTGCCGAAAGCGTCGAAAAAACTTCGAGCGCGGTCATGCTTCCGCCGACATTCTTGAGCCTTCTGTCAAGCTCTTCGCGTGCGTATTTCGTTTCATAGCACGGTTTTGCGGGGCTTTGCCCGCAGTTCCATATCATTAGCTGAGGAGCATATACGCAAAGGCCGTGCTCAAGCATTCGGCGTATTATGTTGCCGTATCCGTTCCTGCCGTGCATTCCGTACATAAGCTCGGGCGTTCCGAGAACTCCGTGAAGCGCGATTACAAGCCGTCCTTTTCCGCCGTACACATGAGGAATAAAAAGCATTCCGAATGTGCGAAAATCGGGAAGCGGAGAGAGTGATACGCGGTATATATCGCACAAATCATCGCGCGATATATGCTCCCGTATAAAATTTAAGTCCGAACACGGCTTGGAATTGAGCGGGAAGCCGAGCATATCGCGCAGCTCAAATTTAAGCTCTTCGCGTGTATGCGAGGATATAAATTCAAAGCGTTTTGATTCGGCTTCCGACTCCGCCGTCTGCACGAGCCTCTCTGCTGATGAGACGTATTCACGGCGCGTGTGCTCCGAGAGCCCGGGATTTTCGGTGTACATAAAATCAAACCTCTTCTTTTTCGCGGAGTTCGGAGAGCTCTTTTTGCAGACGCGAAATCTGAACGCGCATAGCGCAAAGCTCCTGCGCGATTGGGTCGGGTGTATGCACCTGGTCGAGGTCGGCAACCTCTGTTTTTTCGCCGTTTCGGCGGACAATTCGCGCCGGAACGCCGACTGCCGTGGAATCCGGCGGGACTGTATCGAGAACAACGGCATTTGCCGCGATTTTTGAGTTATCTCCGACCGAGAAAGGGCCGAGAACCTTGGCGCCCGCACCTATCATCACGTTATTTCCGATTGTCGGGTGGCGTTTTCCGACGTGCTTGCCCGTTCCGCCGAGGGTTGCGCACTGATATATTGTGCAGTTCGCGCCGATTTCGGTGGTTTCGCCGATAACAATGCCCGCGCCGTGGTCAATGAAAAAGCCGGGGCCTATTTTTGCCGCGGGGTGTATTTCGACCCCCGAGAGGAAGCGGTTTACCTGAGAGGCAAGCCGTGCAAGAAAGAACAGTCTGTGGCGGTAATAGAAATGGGCTATTCTGTGGCGTGTTATTGCATGGAAGCCCGAATAGAGTAAGAAAATCTCCGCATAGCTCCGTGCCGCCGGGTCGCGCTCGCGCGCGGCTCTGAGGTCTGCTCTCATATTGTCAAACATACAATCTGCTCCTTTTAATCGATTATTCCGCCGCCGAGGAGACGTTCGCCGTCGTACAGAACGAGCGACTGCCCCGGGGAGACACCTCTTGCGGGCGTCTCAAACTCTGCCGTAAGCGTGTTGCCGTCAAAAAATACACGGCAGGGGGAAGGCAAGCCGTTATATCTTATTTTGGCGGTGCAGGAAATCTCCTTCGGAAATGGTTTGGCGCTTATAAACGTTACGTTTCCGGCCGATACGCGCGTTCTGCTTTGTGCGCCCTCACGGCCGAGAATTACTTCGTTTTTTTCGGCGTCAAGTCTTGACACAAAAATGCGTTCGCTGTATGAAACGCCTATTCCCCTGCGCTGACCCACCGTGTAATGGATAAGCCCGCGGTGTCTGCCGAGAATTTCGCCGTCGGGGCCTATCATATTGCCCTCGGGCGATTTTCCGCGCCGTTTTTCTATGTACGACGCATAGTCGCCGTCGGGGATAAAGCAAATTTCCTGGCTGTCTTTCTTATTTGCAACGGAAAGTCCGATATCCTCCGCGATTTTTCTCACATCGCTTTTTGCGAGGTTTCCGAGCGGGAAGAGCGAGCGCCTGAGCTTTTCCTGTGTAAGCCGATAAAGGGCATACGTCTGGTCTTTTTCCGAAAACAGCGCGCGCGCGGGGAAGAGCTCGCTGTCATATTCAACAAGGCGCGAATAGTGTCCCGTTGCGATATACTTTGCGCCGACCGAGTCCGCAATATCGAGCATCGCGCCGAATTTGAGGTAGTAGTTGCACCAAACGCAGGGATTGGGCGTTCTCGCATTCGTATATTCGTCAAGAAAGTTATTTATCACGTATTTTTCAAAGACTTTGCTCATATCAACCGACATATGCTCAATCCCGAGCGAGCGCGCAACGGCGCGGGCGTCGGAATCGTCATTGCCGTGAAGCAGGAGAGTTACGCCTATTACGTCATAATCCTTTTTAAGAAGGCAGGCGGCGACTGAAGAGTCAACGCCGCCGCTCATGCCTATTACTGCCTTTTCTTTCATATTTTCACCCAAGAGTAATGTTATATCGATACGGGGATTTTGTGATAATTTCCGCGCCGTCGTTTTTCACGATTACGGTATCCTCAATTCTCACACCGCCGAGACCTTCGATATATAGCCCCGGCTCGATTGTTATTACCATATCCTCGCAAAGCACCGTTTTTGAACTGCGCGACACGTTCGGAAGCTCATGTATGGCGAGTCCGACGCCGTGTCCGAGTGAGTGCATTACAAGTTTTTCAAGGCCGTAAGATGCGAAAAGGTCAAGCTGAAAATCATTGAGGTCAGAGCACAAGACTCCCGCGCAGACTTTTTTTACACACTCGCGCTGAACCTCAAAGACGGCATCCCACAGCTCACAGAGTTTTTTCGGCACATTCCCGATGAATACGGTTCTTGTTATATCGGACATATATCCGTTAAAGCACGCACCGAAGTCAAAGGTCATGAGCGAATTGTCGCAGATAGGCGCATCCGACGGAACGGCATGGGGCATTGCGCTTCGCACACCCGACGCCGCTATTGTTTCAAATGCGGGATGCAGACTCCCGCCTCGCGCCATTTCATATTCAAGCAGAGCCGCGGCTTCGCGCTCGGTCATTCCCGATTTGAGATTCTCCGTAAGCGAGGCAAAAGCACAGTCAGCTATTGCGGCGGCACGGCGTATGTTCTCGGCTTCTTCAAAGGTTTTTACCGAGCGTATTTCCGCGCCGAAGTCCGGCTCGGGAACAAACTCGGCAAAATCCGCACGCTCGCGCAGAGCGCGAATCTGAAAATCGCGCACGTCATGTGTTTCGTATCCTACGCGAGGGTTTGAGTAGTCGGATAAAAGGGAGCAGATGTGTTCCGTCATGCTCTTTTCGATTATTATATGCCCGAAATCGGGCGCCTGTTCCTTAATCTGGGTGGTATACCGCCCGTCCGTAAGAGCGGTAAGCTCGGAATCCGAGATTAAAAGGACACAATTTGAACCGCAGAAACCGGAAAAGTACCGATAGTTTTCATATGACGTGATGAGCATTACGTCGAGTCCGTCGAGCTTCATGCGCTCACGCAGTTTTTCAATACGTTTCTTTATCATACGCGAACCTCAAACGTCCATTCCCGAATAAGCGGGTTTCCGTAATAGTCCTTTGCGCGGACGAGTATCGTATGCTTGCCGTTCTTTAAGTTGTGCTTCACGGTGTAGGATATTTTCCCCGTAACCGTGTCAAAGGTGCGGTCGGTGCAGTTATAGCCGTTAATCCATATTTCCACGGTATCGGGATTTATTCCCGCGCCGATATTTGTCGCCGAATCATCGCGCAGAATTACGCCGACAGACGGTTTGCGCGTATAAATTACCATGTTTTCGGACGGCCATGCCTTGGTAATCTCGGGCATTGTATGGTCCTCGTCGGAATTGTCCGAGTATACGGCGCGCAGGCGGTCAAAGTACATACAGCCGTGCGTTTTCTTTTGCGGATTTGAAACGAGGTATACGGGAACCTTTACATACACGGGGCCTTCTATGCCTTCGGGAAGCTCGGCCTCGACATACTTCCAGCCCTTCCAATCAACTCCGTTCGGATTCGTATAACTAAGAACGTACTGTTTTCCGCTACTGTCCTCAACAAGGCATTTGAGCGATGCGCCGCTGCCGTCGCCGTAGGCGTACATCGAAAGCTTCTTCGGAGCGGTTTTGAGGTGATATGCGGAGGCGTTTGCGCTGTCGGGCGAGACCATGTAGTATGAACCGACAGAGCCTTCCGTATTGAGGAAGTTATAATAAATTTTAAGCGAACGCTTGCCGTACATAACCATGTCCGATTCGGTTTCGAACTTGCAGTTCGGCGCGGTTTTAGTGCCTATGGAAACGGGTGTGAAAACGGTATCATCCGTCTCAAAATCGCTTATTGTTACAGGCGGTGCAGACGTTTCAACCGATATTTCGGCAGAAACGCTTCCGTAGCTTACCGTTATTTTTCCCGATGTCGGGTTATCGGAGAGCCTGAACTCTCCCGCCGAGGTGAATGTGCCGAGCGACTCAGGCGCGCTCCACGTGAAAAGGGATTTGTTCGCCGTAACTTTTCTGCCGTTGTAATATGCCGTGGCATCAAGGCTTACGGTTTCGCCCGCTTTTGCCGTTACGGATGTCTTATTCGGATAGATTGCCGTTATATACGGAGCTATTTCTATTTTAGCCGTGCCCTGAGCCGTTTCCGAAGCTGCGGTAACGGTTGATACACCTGATGAGACCGCCGTGAAATTGCCGTTTTCGTCAATCGAACCGAGACTGTCTGCCACACTCCATGACACGAAGCCGGGAACTGCGACAGGCTTATAGTTTTCATCATAAGCCCCGCTGACGGAGAGGTTAACGGTGCTTCCCGCAAGCATGAGTGTGTTTTTCGGCGTAATGTTGAGCGTTTTTGCAGCTCCTGTCGGTGCGGTATTCATAAGGACAATCGCGTTTGCCACCTGACGCGGAGATGAGCCCGAGACTTTATTTACAACGCTCGTTTTCATGTCTCCGGGGTTTCGGAGAACAAACGTAGTCGAGCCGCCGCCGTCAAGGTTAAGCGCGTCAACGCAGCCGAGCGCCTTCATCGCCTGTGCCGCGGATTTGTAGGACATTCCGACAGCGTCCTTCTGACGGCCGTCTATCGTCGCCATAACGACCGTGCCGTCGGCGCGTATGCCGATTGATGTTCTCGGCTGGTTTGAGGCGTCGGCCGTGCTGTAAACGTTCCCGTCCTTGAGCAGAAGCTCGATGCCCCCGACGGCAAACTTGACATTCGACCAAAATTCGTTAAATCTGAACGACATTTCAAGTGTATCCCCGATGCTGAGCTTCTTTAGGTCGTTCATTCTCGCACCCTGTGCGGAGAGGACTATATAACCGTCTCCGAGGGCGGTATTTCCCTCGGCATTATGGATTTCTTCAACCGTGAAGTTGATTGTTCCGCCGTGGCGGACTTCGCCCGAATTGAGCCTGCATCTAAGCTCGTATGTTTCTGTGCCCGTTTTCGTTCCGCGGGCGTAGTCGGCCGTATAAAGGACAAGAGAATCGGCATTTTTGACATGCGGAAGGTTTATGCCCGCGACATCGACAAGCGCGCCGTCAATTCGGAAAATCTTATCGAGGATAGTTCCGTGGCGGACGATAAACGGCTTATTGTCATACGTAAGCCCGAATGCGGCATAGTACTGCGGGGGTGTGGTAAGAATTTTGCCCTCGTCAATGAATACGCCGTGGGGAACTCCCACGCCGAACGTGAAGAAGTCGCCGTTGACTGCGGCAACGGCAGTATCTCCGCCGTTTGTATCGCTCATATTATTGGCTATTGTATTAACCGTCTGAACGCTGTAAACATAGCCCGCCGAGAGCCCTGCGCGGAGCTGCGTGTGCGGGTTCTGCGGATTGAACTCGACGGCGTTTATGTTCTGATGTCCCGACGAGTCGGACGCGCGGAGCGTTATATGACGGGTTTCGGGCGCAACGGTTGTTATTTCATAACCCTCGACAGAGAGAAGGCTTGTCATCTCGCTGTAAAGGAATGCCGATGCCGGCGATATAACGCTTACGAGAATCGCCGCCGACAGAACCGCCGAAGCTATCATTTTTTTGTATCTTCTCATTTTTTGTTCCTCCGTGGATAAGATTTCAAAACAATCGGGGAAGTTCTATGAATTTGTAATCTGAAAGGTTTTGAGACTTAATAACCGATATGGCGGCGGGGGAGTTGTCAACTCCGATCCACCTTCTGTTAAGATTCTGGGCAGCCTTCAAAAAAGCACCCGAGCCCGCAAAGCAGTCCAAAACAAGGCTGTCGGGATTCGACGACTGAAGGACTATCTGCTCAAGCATCTTCAAGTTTTTCTGGGTAGGATAAATGGGCTTCTGCGGGTCCTTAAACTTCCAAATATCCTGTATTTTTTTACCTTTATGTTCATCTGCGTATTTAATTATTCTGGGGTTTCCCGCCGATGACCACTCTATTAACCCTTCTCTGTCAAGCTCGTCAAATTTTTCGGGAGAGGTTCGCCAATGTCGTCCTTCGGGAACGTTTATTCCGCGCCACGGAATCCCTGTTACACCGTCCTTTGTTTCTCCAGGGGCGTGAAGCGGAATGGTTGTGTATCTTCTCCCGTCAGGCGCAATACGGTTAAATCTGCTCTCAATCTCGTCGCTGTCGAGAGGTATTCTTACATCGTTCCAAATATTACTGCCGTAATTTTTGGCATAGAAGAGAATTAGGTCTTTTTCGTTTCCGTAGGCTTTTCTGAAAAAGTTTTTCGGATTCGATTTTATTCTTGTAATGTCATTTTTGAAGTTTTCACGGCCGAATACTTCATCCATAACTATCTTGACATAATGACCTATTTTGCAGTCGATGTGCAGATATATTGAACCGCGGTCGGAGAGCAGTTCGCGAATCAAAACAAGCCGTTCTCTGATAAACTCGAGATAGTCGTCCGTTGACAGCTTGTCGGAGTAGGCAACTATACCGTTTCTTGAAGAGCTGACCGAATTTGCCCGTCCGCTTTCGGACATAAAGAAAGCTTGTTCGGTGTTGAACGGCGGGTCAATGTAGACTAAATCAATCATTCCGCGATGGCTGTTTAAGAGAATTGATAAAGCCTTGAAATTATCGCCTTCAAAAAGAATTGATGTATCTGAGGATACGGTTGTTTTATCTTTCCCGGCCTCCAGAAGTATTTCATGCTCGGGAAGCATATTATTAATTTTAAGTTCCATATTAAAACCTACAATGAGTACAAAAACTCTCTTAACAGCAGTGCGGATATAATTGTTTGGTGAGAGTTTTGCTCAAGATACCTGTATAATTTATGCCTTCCTTTTATGAACAGGACACCATCCGCTATTGCAATCGGAATGACGTCGTTTTCAACGGTTTTATCTTCAAATGACGATTGCATGGTTCTGACCGCGTCATCAAACTGGGCATTTTGATGTCCGCCCATGTCTGTTATGAATTTTGCTTCGCCTATCACGTACTTCCCGCTGAATTTTGCTATGAAATCAATGCCCTTTTCGCGGTGGAAGCCTAAATACTTCCTCGCAAATTTTTGCATATCCGCATCTGAGGAGTTGAGGATACAGTTACCTTTGAAGTTTAAAAACTGCTCTCCGTCTTTGAAAACAGGTGCACCGAGAGAGCCGCCGTCAACCCAGCGTTTAAACATTGGACCTATTTGCCTGTTTGTCTCCTTCGGCTCGGTGCATTTTTCGAGCATTTCGTCGATGCCGAGCTGAAAGAGATTTCCGGCTATTCTGTTGACAGTTTGAGGATTTCTGTCTATCGCGGTTTTGTCCCTTTTCAAGTACGCGACATATGAATCCTTGATAGGAAACAGGTCAAGAGATAAAAGCTCTTTTACGAGAGCCGTATTGTTCCGGCTTTCAAAAGCGGTTCTTATTTTTGATTCTTTGCTCTCGGGCAGTTCCCTGCGGAGATTCGGCGTAATGGGGTACACCTTATATAACTCGTCAAGATAATTTCTTTGCCGGGCAAAATCCGCACTGAGCTTAGTCCAATAGTTCATAATAATGCCCCCTGAAGGTTACTGCTGATTCGCTCCGCAGCATTTCTTGTACTTCTTTCCCGAACCACAAGGGCAGGGGTCGTTTCGTCCCACCTTGTTCGCGACACGGCGGGGAGCGGGCTTGAGCGACTCATCTCCGCCGTGCTCGCCCGTAATCTTTGCAACGGCCTCGCGCTTCGGAGCGTCAGCCCCGCGCAGGCGCATTGTGTATACCATGCGGACGGTGTTTTCACGTATGGCGGAAACCATTTCCTCGAACATATCAAAGCCTTCGCTCTTGTAGGCGACAATCGGGTCTTGCTGTGCGTATGCGCGGAGGCCGATTCCGCGGCGAAGTTCGCTCATTGCGTCGATGTGCTCCATCCAATTTTCATCTACGTTGCGGAGAAGAACAACGCGTTCAAGCTCGCGCATTATGGGAGAGGTGAACTCCGCTTCGCGTTTTGCGTAAACCTCCTCGGCAATCTTGATTGTGTCGTCGGTGAGGTCGTCTGCGCTGTAATCCACGCGGTCGAGCTCCTCACGGCTTAATCTTAAATCGTCCTTTGTGAGGAATATGCCGAGATATCTTTCGCGCACGGCGTCAAGATGCTCGGTCTGCACGTATCTTTCCTCGCCCATGATACCGTGTACGGTCTCGGTAATCGATTCGTGAATCATTTTCTTGACCGAGGCTTCGATGTCCTCTCCGTCGAGAACCGTTTTGCGCTGATTATAAATTATGGTGCGCTGCTGGTTTATGACGTCGTCATACTGTAAGACGTTCTTTCTTATCGCAAAGTTTTTCGATTCTACCTTTTTCTGCGCCGTCTCTATTGCGCTTGTGAGCATTTTCTGGTCTATCGGCGTGTCTTCGTCGACGCCGAGCGTGTTCATCATATTCATTATGCGCTCTGAGCCGAAAAGACGCATGATATCATCCTCAAGCGATAGGAAGAACCTTGAAGCGCCCGGGTCGCCCTGACGTCCCGCACGGCCGCGGAGCTGATTGTCTATTCTTCGAGATTCGTGGCGTTCCGTGCCGATTATAAAGAGTCCGCCCGCTGCCTTGACCTTTTCCGCCTCGGCATCGGTCTGCTCCTTGTATTTCTTATAAAGCGCGCGGTATTTTTCGCGTGCCTCCAAAATTTCGGGGTCGTCTGTCGGGGCGGTGCCTCCGGCGTCAACGATGAGTCCGTCCTCCATTCCGCCCTTTTTCAGGTCGCTCTTTGCAAGGAAGTCCGCGTTGCCGCCGAGCATGATATCCGTTCCTCGGCCTGCCATGTTCGTTGCGATTGTAACCGCGCCGAGCTTACCCGCCTGAGCAACTATCTCCGCTTCTTTTTCGTGATGCTTGGCGTTGAGTACAACGTGTTTAATTCCTGCTTTGTTCAACAGATTGGATACAAGTTCACTCTTCTCGATTGAAACCGTACCGACAAGAACGGGCTGACCGCGCTCCGCGCATTCCTTAATCTGAGCGACTACGGCGCGGAACTTGCCTGCCTCCGTTTTATACACGACATCGGTCAGATCTTTTCTTATCATCGGCTTATTCGTCGGAATTTCGATAACGTCCAAGCTGTATATGTGTTCAAATTCGGCAGCTTCGGTAAGCGCGGTACCCGTCATTCCCGAGAGCTTGTCGTACATTCTGAAGTAGTTTTGGAACGTTATTGTCGCAAGAGTCTTGCTCTCGTTCTGAATGCTTACGTGCTCCTTTGCCTCAATCGCCTGATGAAGACCTTCGGAATATCTTCTTCCAATCATGAGACGGCCCGTGAACTCGTCTACGATTATAATTTCATTGTCGCGGACAACATAGTCAATATCCTTCTGCATGATTCCGCGCGCGCGTATGGCCTGGTTAATGTGGTGGAAGAGCTCGGCATTGTCGGGGGAGGAGAGATTGTCAATTCCGAACGCCTTTTCCGCTTTCGCAATTCCCGAAGCGGTAAGCGTTGCCGTCTTTGCCTTTTCGTCGACGATGTAATCTCCGTCAATGTCGTCGTTATCCTCTTTTTCGTCAACCGATTTTATTACAACCTTGCGCAGAGATGCGGCAAATCTGTCCGCCTGTGCGTAGATAAGAGTTGGCTTTTCTCCCTGACCGGATATGATGAGCGGTGTGCGTGCTTCGTCGATAAGGATTGAGTCAACCTCGTCAACGATGGCGAAGCTGTGATAATCGCGGCCGACCATTTGGCTTTTATAGAGCGCCATGTTATCGCGCAGATAGTCAAAACCAAATTCGTTGTTCGTTCCGTAAGTGACATCGGAGAAATGCGCTTCGCGTCTCTGCTCGCTCGTCAGTCCGTGGACGATTATTCCGACGCCCATGCCGAGAAAGCGGAGAACACGCCCCATAAGCTCGCCCTGATATTTTGCGAGATAGTCGTTGACCGTAACAACGTGTACTCCGCGGCCGCTGAGCGCGTTGAGGTATGCGGGGAATACGGCGACAAGGGTTTTTCCTTCGCCCGTTTTCATCTCGGCGATGCGTCCTTGGTGCAGAACTATTCCGCCGATGAGCTGTACTCGGAATGCGTAAAGCCCGAGAACGCGTTTCGCCGCTTCACGGACGGTCGCAAACGCTTCGGGAAGAATATCATCGAGCGTCTCTCCGTTTTCAAGACGCGATTTAAACTCTGCGGTCTTTCCCGAAAGCTCGTGGTCGGAAAGCGCGCGGTACGGGTCCGCAAGCGCTTCGATTTTATCTACAAGCGGAATAATCTTTTTAATCTCTCTGTCGCTGTGTGTGCCGAAAACCTTTGTTATTATACTCATTTTATGAATGTCCTTTCAGATGATTAAAATCAGAAAAAAATATATATAATTACATATAAATGTACATTAAACAGTATATCACAAACAGATATGAGAAAAAAGTTGTTTTTTCACTTTTAACGTAATTGTAACAAACTTGCAAAGCGGAGAAAAGTTGTGTATTATTAAAGGCAGGAGTTGATAATAATGAGCATAATAAAAGACGGCGCACTGAAACCGTCGGGAATGAAAAAAATCGAATGGGTAAAATCATATATGCCCGTACTCGGACTGATTGGGGAACGCTTTGAAAAGGAGAAACCGTTTGCCGGAAAAACCGTTGCAATGTCAATTCACCTCGAAGCAAAAACGGCATTCCTCGCGCTGACGCTTCAGCGCGGCGGCGCAAGAGTGTATGCCACGGGCTGCAACCCGCTCTCCACGCAGGACGACGTTGCCGCGGCGCTCTCGAGCCTCGGAGTGGAGACATTTGCCGTTCACGGTGTAAGCGAGGGCGAATACACGGAGCATCTCACCCGCACGCTTGAGTGCAGACCCGACATAATAATCGACGACGGCGGGGATTTGGTATCCATTCTGCACGGCGAAAGACCTGACCTTGCCGTGAACATCATCGGCGGATGCGAGGAGACAACAACGGGAATTGAGAGACTGCGCGCCCGCGCATCAGCAGGGAAGCTCATGTTTCCGATGTTTGCCGTAAATAATGCAAAATGCAAGCATCTTTTTGACAACCGCCACGGAACGGGGCAGTCGTCGTGGGACGCGATTATGAATACCACAAACTGCCTTATTGCGGGGAAAAATGTTGTAGTCGCGGGGTACGGATATGTCGGGCGCGGAGTTGCGCTCCGTGCGCGCGGACTCGGCGCAAACGTCATCGTTTGTGAGGTTGACCCGTTTGCCGCGCTTGAGGCGTATGCCGACGGATACAGAGTTATGACAATGGACGAAGCATCGGCGGCCGGCGATATATTCGTAACTGCGACGGGCTGCCGCGGTGTTATAACAAAGCGCCACTTTGAGAATATGCATAGCGGTGTGCTTCTCGCAAATGCGGGGCACTTTGACGTTGAAATCGACAAAAAGGACTTGGAGGAGATATCGATATCCGCATCCGAGCGCAAGCCGAACATAGTCGGCTATGAAACGGCGGACGGGCGTGTTCTCAACCTGCTTGCTGACGGACGTCTCGTCAATCTCGCCGCGGGGAACGGACATCCTGCGGAAATCATGGATTTGAGCTTTGCCGTCCAAGCACTTACGTGCGAGCATATAGCAAAGCTTAAGGAAAAGCTCCCGAACGGACTTTACGACGTTCCGAGCGATATTGACAGGAAGATTGCCGAACAGAAGCTCAGTTCAAACGGCATAACGATAGACACGCTCACTCCCGAGCAGGAAGAGTATTTGAAATCGTGGTAAAATTAAACATCTGCGATAACGGTCAATGTTATCGCAGATGTTATTATTTGCCCGAAATTCCGAAAAGCCTTTTCAAAAAAGGGACTTTTTGATTATCCGATTCCTCATGGGCAAGCCTCATTGTGAATGAGTTCCGCGCATCGGAAGCAGTAACGTCTATTTTCTGGGATGAGGCCGAAACGCGCGAGCACGAGAAGCCGTCTGCATTGTGAGGAATGAATATGTACGGAATACTGTTGCTTACAAAATGATGTTCCGTGCTGTCGCCGCGGCTGACGACAAGCGCGCATTTATTGCTTTTTTCAAGTACACCGCGGAGCTCTTTGCCGTTTTCAAGGCACGGGCCGTTCATGTCGTCCGGCAGGAAAATCGGCACATCGGAAATAATAACGGCACGGCGGTGAGAACGTTCCAGCAGACGCGAAAGCCACATGAGCTGTTCTTCATCAATGCAATGCCTGCCGTCGGCGTCATCAAACGAATACGGAGCTTCGGGATTTGATATAAGAGTGTCAAGGAAAATAAAACGATAGTCAAAAACATCAACCGCGCGGTAGCGCGGGGAAGAGCCGAAAGCGTTCATGAAATTATGTTTCGGAATGCAGGCATCGCTTCGGTCCATAACGGAATATACACGCACACCGCGCTCGGAGAAAAAGCTTTTTAGCCCGCCGATTATTTCTATGGCCTGTGAGGCTGAAGCATCACGGCAAATACCTCCGAGCAGGGAAGATAAAACGAGTCCGTCGGACAGACGGCAAACCTCCTCAAGGTTTGAAATGCCCTCTGCCGAGATTTTATATTCTGAATTTTCGTCATATTTAAGATCTATGTCGAAAACGACAACAAATTCTACCATATAGTTTACCGCCTTGGTATGGAATACTTGAAACAACAAAAATAATTATAATAGCTTGTGCATATTAAGTCAAGAAGAACCCTGCCGTAAAACGACAGGGGTTTCATTGGTGACCCGTAGGAGAATCGAACTCCTGTTACCGCCGTGAAAGGGCGGTGTCTTAACCGCTTGACCAACGGGCCGATAAAAACGGGGCAAGGTTATCCTCGCCCCGCGATGGTAGCGGCGGCTGGACTTGAACCAGTGACCGTTCGGGTATGAACCGAATGCTCTAGCCAACTGAGCTACGCCGCCATGTGTAACTCCGAAGCGTTAAACATTATAATATAAATATCACGGCTTGTCAAGCGAAAAAGAAAAAATTGCAAGGAATTATTTTTCGGAGCAGGAAAAGTAGGGTTGAAAAATACTCCCGTGTCAAAAACACGGCAGAATGCAAAAACGTTTCCGCGCTATAATATGCCTGTCATACGGAAAAGTATGATAACCGCCGCGGCAGGTTCGGAGCGGGGAATATATGCGGGATTCAATCCGCGGGCTTTAATGCGCGCAAAGCGCCGGCGGAAAACCCGAAGGACAGGCATCTTATGCTATTGTGCCCGAATACGCCGAAAAAACACACGGAGGTGTTCATATGTTTGATGAAACCAATCAGGCAGACGAGCGGGAGGAGTTCGCCGAAGGATTTTGCGGGGACGACTCCGTACTTGAATCGGACGATGCTCAAAACGAGGGCGAAGCCGGGGAAGGTACGCTAAAAATTAAATATAACGGCGAGGAACGCGAGATAAGCCTCGATGAGGCACGCACCCTCGCACAAAAGGGAATGAATTACGACCATGTCGTGGCAGAGCGCGATACAAAGTTCTCGCGCGAGCTTGCCGCGCTTGACAGAATAGCCGAGAAAAACGGAATGACACGCAGACAATACGTCGAGCAGATAGAAAACGACGGCACCGAGAACGGCGCGCCCGAGTTCTCCGTTCAGGAACAGGTTGAAAAGATTTACGAAAGCGTCGGGCGGAAGGGGCCGTGGACAAAGCTCCTCGACAGGTACCCGGACATAACAGAGGACGATGCCGAAGCTGTTAAGGCTGACGTGAAGGACGGAATGACACCGCTTGAGGCGTATCAGTCGCATTTGATAGCGGAGAATGCGCGGATCCGTAAAATAGAAGAAAACAACACGGCGGCGAAACGGCGCGCCGTGGGCTCCGTGCTGGGGGACGGCGCGGGGGAAGTGCGGGATGCGTTTTTGGAGGGTTTCTCGGTTGAAGAATAATTAAACGGGAGATTGAAAACATGGCAATAAATCTGCACACAAAATATGCCGATAAGATTCAGGAAAGATATGTGAGAGAGAGCCTTATAAACGGCTGTCTTGACAACGGATATACATTTTCGGGAGCGAAGACCGTAAGAGTCTCCACACCCGTTACGGTCGCAATGACCGACTATACCCGCAGCGGCACGAGCCGTTACGGAACACCCACAGAGATGGAAGATATTGTTCAGGAGCTCACGCTCTCACAGGACAAGAGCTTCACTCTGACAATAGACAAGGGCAATGACGCAGACCAGAGCGGGATTAAGGAAGCGGGAAAAATGCTTGCTCTTCAGATAAGCGAAAAAGCTATCCCGCTCATGGACAAATACAGCTTTGAACGACTTTCACAGCTCGGAGGAAAGGTTGTCGGGAATGCTACGGCAATTTCAAAGAGCAACGTCTGCGAGAGAATTACCGATGGCACGACATACATGGACGACCATGAAGTGCCCGAGTTCGGAAGAACGCTCTTCGTTCCGAGCTCCGTTTATGCAAAGCTCCGTCTTTCGGACGAGTTTAAGTCTTGCGACAGGCTTATGGACAAGTCGCTTTCAAAAGGACAGGTCGGAATATACGACAATATGCGCGTAGTAAAGGTTCCGGCATCGCGCTGGCCCAAGGATGTAAACTTTATGATAGTTCACAAGCGCGCGGCATGTGCGCCCGTAAAGCTTAACGATACAAAGTTCCACAAGGACCCGCCCGGAATATCCGGCGCACTCCTCGAAGGAAGACAGTATTACGACCTCTTCGTATTCGGCGCAAAATGCGACGGCGTTTATGTCGAGGTAAACACAGCCTCAGGCGCAGGCACGATTTGCAGTGCGCCTGCCATATCCACGGCGGGTGCGCTCACGTGCGAAACAACGGGCGTAACAATCAAATACACAACTGACGGTTCAGACCCGAGATATTCCGCATCGGCAAAAATCGGAACGGCTTCGGACGTTACGGTAAGCGGGACTGTTGTGCGCGCTTATGCGTACAAGAGCGGAAGCTTCCCGTCGGGAGTTACGGAAGCGACTCTTTAAGAGTTTGTCTGCGGAGCGGAGTTTTCCGCTCCGCATTTTTGGAGGAAAGAATGAAAGCATACGATATATACAAGACCGCCGCATCACTGCTGTTTGAAAAAGCGGGAGAGGACAAAGCTTTTTCCGAGATGTTCCCGAGGATACTCAATGTAGTGCTCGCCGAGGCATATCCGTATGAAAACTCCGTCAGGAGGAGTCTCGGGCAGAAAATCCTTGAAAAAATTCCGACGGCGGAGGGACTTGACGACAATGTCGATATGTGCGACATGATTTGCAGGAGCGCATTGCCGTACGGCGTTGCCTCGTTCTTCTGCCAGGATGACGGGGACACATACCTTGCGCTGATGTACAGGGAACGCTTTATCGACGCATTGTATGACGCGGCGCGCTGTAATGTCTGCGACATCGAGGACGTCTACGGAGGCGCCGAGTAATGAACGAGTTTGTAACGCGCGAGTTCTGCGAGAATCACAGGAAAAAGATTTATGAAAGACTCAACCGCGGCGATGTAAGGTTCGAGCGGCTTGAGACGAAGCTCGACACGCTTATCGCGACAAATAAGCTGATAGCGGTATCCGTTATCGGCGGGGTTGCGACAATAATCGTTACGCTTCTTCTGCGCGGAATATAGGTTTGCGTTTTTTAGGGATATATGATAACATATTGAAAAAAGAAAGGCTTGGTTTTGGTTTTGAAAAGGCTTGCGCTTCTGACTGTTTCAATATTTATCATAATATCCCTTTCTTCGTGCGGAGACAAAACGGTTTCCGGACGTCTGTTCGTCATGGACACCGTTGCCGACATATCGTTAAACGGCACGAGTGCGGATATTTCCGAAATGGAGAAAATTCTCGACAATTTAGACCGCACGCTCTCGGCATATGACGGCGGGCTTTCAAGTCTCAACGATGCGGGAAAGGGAAACATGAGCGGAGATTTAAGGGATATTCTTGAAAAATCCGAGGAGTATTATAATCAGACCGACGGCGCTTTTTCGCCGTATCTCGGAAGCATTATCGAGCTTTGGGGAGTCGGGAGCAAAAACTATGTACCGACGGAGTCGGAAATACAGGAAAGCCTTGCGTCATGCCGTGCGGAAAACGTAAAGGTGAGCGGGAATACGCTTTTGCTTGAAAACGGTGTTCGGCTCAATTTCGGGGCAATAGCAAAGGGTTATGCGAGCGATATTTTAAGGGACTGTCTCATTAAAAACAAAATACCGAGCGCGGTTATATCGCTCGGCGGGAATGTATATGTCCACGGCAAAAACGGGGACAAGGAATGGAATGTGGGGATACGCGACCCGCGCGGAAGCGAAAACGATTATATGGGCATAATCTCGCTTTCGGACAAGTTCGTAATATCCTCGGGCGACTATGAAAGATACTTTGAAAAGGATGGGAAGAGGTATCACCACATAATGGACGCAAAAACGGGCAGACCGTGCGAAAGCGACCTCTTATCTGCCGTTGTCGTGTCTGAGTCGGGAACTATGGGAGACGCATTTTCCACCGCGGTATATATAATGGGGCGGGAAAAGGCGCTTGAGTTTTGGAGACGTAACAATAATTTCGAGCTCATTCTTGTCGGGCGAGACGGAAAAGTAACCGTAACGGAGGGAATATACGGCAAATATGTTCCGAACGGGGAGGACTACGAATATGAAATTGCGCGCAGGTGATTTCATTACAGCGGCGGCGATTATCGCTATCGCGGTTTTTATATGGCTTTATCCAAACACGGATTCGGTAAAGTCTGAGTATGCGGAAATCTCGCAGGGCGGGAAGCTCATATCCCGGGTAAAGCTCAGCGACGACGGCGAGATAGAGCTCTCCGGCTGCGTTCTTGAGGTGTCGGACGGAAAAATACGTATGAAGCAGTCGGACTGCCCGGATAAGGTCTGTGTAAAAACGGGAGAAATATCTCGCGCGGGAGAGAGCATTGTGTGTGTCCCGAATAAGGTGAGCGTGGAAATATCGGGCAGTGATGGAAACGGTGCGGACGTCATTGCGGGGTAGCCTGCATCCTCCGAACCTCACCGCTTTTTGATATTTTACAGACGGCGTACATTGCGCCGTCTATTCTTTTGGGCGTCATCATGCAGAGTGTGTCGGGACGCGGGAACGGCCTGTCGTGCGAAAGAATAACGGCAAGGCGCGTCGGTTCGGAATTGTCGTCGCAAAGCGCACCGACGCTTTTGGCGAGCGCGTCTGTAACGGAGTTTACCGCAAGGTGCGCGCACGGCTCCTTCACGGGAACCCATATGCTGTCGGGTGTTTTGCTCTCGGGACTCGGAGCGGCGGAGGAGAAGCTCGCATAGGCATTTGTTATATTCTCAAAGGTAATTCCGACGGAGCTTAAATATGTTTTTGAGAGTGTTTTTTTGACGGAGAAACCTCCGTCGCACGGCGCAAGAACACCGATAAGCACACGTCCGCCGCTGCCGGAGGCGTAAGCGCGCACAATGCCCGAGAGCTTAATCGGAACGCGCGCGGTGAAGGTTATGTGCATGTCGCCGTCCTCGGCGGTGAGCGTTCCTATTGATGTATTTTCAAGGTGAAGATTGAGTATTTTTTCCATGTCCGTCCCTCCGAATACAGAAAGACCGCAGAGCATTAACCGTAGCTCTGCGGTCTTATCAGTCGTTTGAATTTAAGATACAGTGTAGCTTCCTCTTACCATAAGCGTAACGGCGTTTGAAGCTTTAACGCCCCTGCCGTCGACGGTGCAAAGATAAAGGTGGTTTTTAACAAGCGCGCTCCTGCCTGTGAGGTCTCCGCCCGTGGTCATGTCAATGAGACCGGGGGAGCCGGACGCAACGCATACCGCGTCGCCTATTCTGAGAAGAATCTCACAGCCGACCTTGGCGGTAAGGGTCTGCCCCGCGTTTAGCTTGACGAGAGCAAACGTCGAGCCCGAACCGTTTGACGCGGGAACTTTTGCGGCAACCTTGTCGGCAACGCTCTGGACGAATGCCTCGGTTGCAATCTCATCCGCGCTTTTTGAGGTGTACTCGGAAAGCTTTGCGTCAAGCTCCCCGCTCACCGAATTTATGCGGTCTTCGATACCTTTTGTCTTTTCCGCGATAATCTCATCTACTTTTTGCGAGATTTGCGGCGAAAGCACGTTGTTTATGTAACTTAAGCTGACCAATGGGTCATCGGAAGTTCCATATTCGGCAGCAATCGCGATGAATCCCGCAACGACGAGTATCGCAAGAAGTGCGACAGATGTTATAACTTTCCACTTTTTCTGTTTCATTTCCGTATCCCTCCGCTGTTTCTTTTGTATATTTTTATCAATTACCGCCGAGGCCGAAGCTCACGGCTATTGCGTTATCGACGCGGTGCATGAGACGGGCGTCAAGACGCCCCATCTTCTCCTTCAGGCGCGTTTTGTCAATAGTCCGCACCTGCTCGAGCAGAACGACGGAGTCCTTTGAAAGACCGAAGTTCTTTCCGCCGAGCTCAATATGAGTCGGAAGCTTCGCCTTGTTTATCTGCGATGTAATCGCGGCGGCTATAACCGTTGGGCTGTGCTTGTTTCCGACATCGTTTTGTATTATGAGAACGGGACGAATCCCGCCTTGCTCGCTGCCGACAACAGGGCTTAGGTCAGCGTAATAGATATCTCCGCGTTTAATGCTGTAATTCACTTGGTTTCACGCTCCGCAGAATGTAGTAGCCGAAGTCTCGGCAACTATATTTTCCCACGTGTACGTGCGTTTTAATCAGCCTTGCAAAAAAATTTTTGTTTGCTCTCCGCTATATCTTATGAATGTGTCCGCGAATATGTTCTCGGCACACGCTTTGAAACCGATGTGAGGAGCTCGTATGTTATCGTTCCTGCGTATCCGGCAAGCTCGTCCGGCGAGATTGTCTCCCCGTCCTGAGAACCGAATATAACAACACTGTCTCCGCGCTTCACATTCGGAATGTCGGTTACGTCGAGGATTGTAAGGTCCATACAGACATTGCCGAGAATACGCGCGCGTTTTCCGCCGATGAGGAACTCTGCACGGTTGGACAGCGCACGCGGAATGCCGTCCGCATAGCCGCCGCCTACAACGGCGACGCGCATATCGCGCTCGGCAACAAACCGCCTGTTGTAGCTGACCGAATCGCCTTTTTTTATGTCATGAACGTCGGCAACCGTTGCCGTAATAGTCATTGCGGGAGCGATATTGAGCCCTTCGGGGTTCTCGCCTGTCGGCGAATATCCGTAAAGCAGAATCCCCGGACGCACACAGTCGAGGTGCGCCCTCTTATAGTTTACCACAGCAGCGCTGTTTGCGCAATGGCAAAAATTGAATGAAATTCCTCGGGATTTTAGAATTTCAACAGTTTTAACAAAGCTTTCAAACTGTTCGTCCGTGAAGGACGGGTCATCGGATTCCGCTTCGGCAAAGTGCGTGAATATGCCGTCGGACTCAAGAAACGGAAGAGAAACGATTTTTTCTGCCTCGTCCGCCGCAGCCTCGCTGAAACCGCGATGAGAGTATATGCCGAAGCGGGACATTCCCGAGTCGATTTTAATATGCGTTTTTATCGGGAGTCCGCATTTTTTTGCCTCGTCCGAGAGCTCGGAGGCGTAGTCGAGACTGTAAACCGCCTGGATTATTTCGTTTTTTATGAGAAGGCTTGAAAAGCACGGCGGAGTATATCCGAGAATCATAATAGGCGCGGTAATTCCGCTCTCGCGGAGAACAAGGGCTTCGTCGATGCAGGCGACGGCGAGAATGACCGCGCCCAAACGCTCGTACAAATGCCCAAGCTCGCACGCGCCGTGTCCGTATGCGTCAGCCTTGATAACGGCAATTATTTTCGCATTTCCTGTAAACCGTTCTATCTCACGAAAGTTTTTTTCTATCTGCGTGAGGTCAACATGAGCCTCAATTCTGTTCAGTATTCCCATTTTATCTTAAGTCAGCCCTTTCAAATTCGCACTGTATTATGCGCCTGCCGTCGGAGAAAATCTCCGCGCGCACGGGAGCGCAGTTATCTTTTAAAAACCATGTTCTGTATTCTGTTTCGCCGTCGGGAGAGGAAATTCGCGTTATGACAAACGCCGTCTCGTTTTCTCCGAGATTCATATAGTGCGCCTCCGCTATGTTTCCGCCGTTCCAGACGGAAATAAGCGACGGTATTGCGCTAAGCGGGGAAATGCCGTTTTTGGAGAGCTCACCCGTTTCCAGGGACGCACCGTCAAATGTGAGACTTGCGGAACCCTTTGAAATAACGGCGCCGACTCCGGCAACATTCTCGGGAGCGCGTATGGTGAGAGCGTCGTCTCCGTCCTTCTTATAGGTATAATCAACTATGTATGTCGCTTCGCGCGACGGGAAATCGGCAATTATCCGCACGCGCGCGTCCATTGCCGAAACGGAGGAAAACCTGCGCGCGCATTCGGACGCACCGTCAAAGCCTTCCGAACATGACGAAAACATGAGGATTACGGCAAATAAAACAACAATAAGTATGCGCTTTTTCACGCATTCTGCACCGCCCTTATAACTGTTTTGAGGCTGTACAGCATGTCGGTCGGAGTCATCGAATACTCGCCGTACTTTTCGGCGGCGAGATCGCCTGCCGTGCCGTGGAGCCACACTCCAGTATATGAGGCGGTAAGAGGGGATATGCCTTGCGCAACAAGAGATGTTATTATTCCGGCGAGAACGTCTCCGCTCCCGCCCTTTGCCATTCCGGAGTTACCGCTTGTGTTCAAAAATATCTGTCCGTCAGGCGACGCGGTAACCGTGCGATGACCTTTAAGAACGAGAATACAGCCGTTTTGCTTTGCAAAATTTGCGGCAAATTCCTCTCGGCGCGCGTTGTCAAAATCGGGGACGAGACGGCGAAATTCGCCTTCGTGCGGGGTTAGAATAAGCGTGCGCGGGGATTTTGATATATCGATTCCGCTCCTTGAAATAACGGTTATTGCATCGGCGTCAATAACGAGCGGGCACAGAGTTTTAAAAATTCTTCTCCTGACGAGAGAAAGACTCCCGCGGGAAAGCCCGAGTCCGCAGCCGATAAGCTCGGCATCGGGTGTGACTGATATATTCCGTCTGCCGATTAAAATCGGTTCGTTCAGCTTTGACGCCATAATGGGGCGCATTTCTTTCGGAACGGAGAGGAAAACAAGCCCGCACCCAGTATTCACCGCAGCCTGTGCCGAAAAAAATGAGGCGCCTGTGTATTTTTTGCTTCCGCATATGAGAAGCGCACGGCCGAAATCACCCTTGTGCGAATCACTCGGGCGTTTCGGGAGGGATATATTCTCACGCGATATCTCGTTCATCGGACTGCCTCTCTTTTTCTTCAAAATAGGCGGTTGTAATGCACCTTAAAAATGCCGACGCGACAAAAACGGAGGCAAGGGAGAAAATGAGCTTCAAATACGTATTAAGAAAGTTGAATTTCTGAACTATAATGAGGACTGCCGCAAGGACGGCTATGACCGCGGCCTTTTTCAAAACCATATCCAAAAAAACGCCGCTCTTATTTTCCTTCATCTTAAACACCTTCCTATGCGATTATTTTAAACTTGCGCGGGCGTTTTGTCAAAGAGTTATTGCAAATGTCCGAATATATTGTACCATAATATGAGATAAAAGTAATTAAATATTTTAAAAAATACAAAAAAATTAAATCTTGTATTTACTTTTTGAAAAATGTGTGGTAAAATAGCAGAGCATGCTAATGTGCCGTATTTTCGGTTGCGGTGTGCGCAACTCCATATCGAGGTTGTGGGAGATAAGCCTTTTTTGAGGTCTTTCACCCGCCCATCACTTTGATTTGCGAGAATCTGAGAAAGAAAGGTGAAAGAAATGATTCTTAAGGAGAAAAAGACTGAGGTAATCACAAACAATCGCCTCCACGAGAAGGACACAGGCTCGCCCGAGGTTCAGATTGCTATCCTCACTCAGCGCATTTCGGAGCTCACGGAGCATCTGAAGGTCCACCACAAGGATAACCATTCCCGCCGCGGACTTCTCAAGATGGTCGGTAAGCGCCGCAATCTGCTCAACTATCTCGCAAAGAAAGACATTGAGCGTTACCGCGCAATCGTCGCAAAGCTCGGACTCAGAAAGTAGTCAAAGCGTCCCTCGGGCGGGGCTCCGCCCGAGGGATTAAAAATTTGCAGGAGCTTCGTCCGCATGGTTTTGTTTAGCAACTGGAGGTTTCGTCAAACAGCTTTTGACGGATGCTTCAAGTGCTAAACCCACGCGAAAGCTCCCGCACAAAAACTGTAAAGGAGCGAAAACTAATGAAAAAAATGGAATTTTCCAAGTACAAGTTTTTTGAAACGGAATTTGCCGGCAGAAAGCTTGTAATCGAAACGGGAAAAATGGCGGGGCTTGCAAACGGCTCATGCCTCGTCCGCTACGGTGAAACGGTAGTTTTGGTAACGGCGACGGCTTCCGACAAGCCGAGAGCCGGAATAGACTTCTTCCCGCTCGCCGTCGATTTTGAGGAGAGACTCTATTCGGTAGGCCGTATACCGGGAAGCTTTATGCGCCGTGAAGGGCGTCCGGGCGAGCGCGCAATACTCACATCGCGTCTCATCGACCGTCCGATTCGTCCGCTCTTCCCGAAAGACCTCAGAAACGATGTCGCAATAGCGATAACGGTTCTCTCGGTTGATAACGACAATGCACCCGAAATTGCGGGAATGATAGGTACATCGGTCGCACTCTCCATTTCCGATATCCCGTGGAACGGCCCGATTGCAGGCGCAATCATCGGCTATGCGGACGGCAAGTACATCGTGAACCCGACGTCGGCAGAGCGCGAGAAGAGCGAGATGCACGTTACGGTTGCAGGCACGGCGGAAAAAGTAGTAATGATTGAGGCGGGAGCTAACGAAATCCCCGAAGATATCATGTTTGACGCCATTATGCTCGCGCATGAGGAAATCAAAAAGATAGTCAGGTTCATATCCGATATCCAGAAGGAAATCGGGCTTGAAAAATTTGAATACGAACACGTTCCGTTTGACGACGAGCTCTTTGAGGAGCTTCGCGCAAATATCCTTGACCGCGTCCGTGCGTGCATGGATACCGATGACAAGACGGTTCGCGATAAGCGTCTTAAGGTTCTTTCCGATGAGCTCGTTGCGGAATATTCCGAGAAGTACCCCGAAATCGAAACATACCTCGGTGAATGCCTGTACAAGCTTCAGAAAATCGTTGTGCGTCAGTGGCTCCTTGAGGGCAAGCGCGTAGACGGACGTGCTCTTGACGAGGTTCGTCCGCTCGCGGCAGAGGTAGGTATACTCCCGAGAACGCACGGAAGCGGAATGTTCACACGCGGTCAGACGCAGGTTCTCACCGTTGCAACGCTCGGAACAATTTCCGACCAGCAGAAGCTCGACACGATATACGAAGAAGAATTTAAGAGATATATCCACCATTACAACTTCCCGTCATACTCAGTCGGAGAAGCGCGTCCGAGCCGCAGCCCGGGAAGACGTGAAATCGGCCACGGCGCACTCGCCGAGCGCGCACTTGAGCCTGTTATCCCGAGCGAAGATGAGTTCCCGTACAGCATCCGCCTCGTTTCCGAGGTGCTCAGCTCGAACGGCTCCACATCGCAGGCTTCAATATGCGGTTCCACGCTTGCTCTTATGGACGCCGGCGTGCCGATAAAGGCGCCTGTCGCCGGTATATCATGCGGCCTTGTTACCGACGAGGATAAATGGCTTACTTTCGTCGATATCCAGGGCGTTGAGGACTTCTACGGCGATATGGACTTTAAGGTCGGCGGAACAAAGAAGGGTATAACAGCCATTCAGATGGACCTTAAGATTGACGGACTTACACCCGAAATTATCAGAAGCGCGCTCACAATAACGCGCGATGCACGTTACAAGATTCTCGACGAGATTATGCTTCCCGTTATTGCAGAGCCGAGAAAGGAGCTTTCAAAATATGCTCCGAAGATGCTCCATATGTCGATTGACCCCGATAAGATTCGCGACGTTATCGGAAAAGGCGGCTGTGTAATTCAGAAGATAGTTGCCGATACGGGAGCAAAGGTAGATATCGAGGATGACGGAAGCGTATTCATATCGGCGATAGATTCCGCCGCCTGCGAGAATGCGAAGAAGATTATTGAAACGATAGTTCTCGACCCCGTTCCGGGCGAGCTTTACTACGGAAAGGTTGTCCGCATAATCCCGATTGGCGCGTTCGTCGAAATCGCTCCGGGAAAAGACGGAATGGTTCACATCTCGAAGCTCGAAAACCGCAGAGTCGAAAAGGTTGAGGATGTCCTCAACGTCGGAGATATGACGTGGGTCAAGTTCCTCGGTGTCGATGACAAGGGAAGAACAAACTTCTCGCGCAAGGACGCATACAACGAGCTTGCAAAACGCGAAAAGGAACAGGAAAAAGAATAATCACAAATCAGAAAGACCTTTGCAGAGATGCAGAGGTCTTTTTTTAATAAAAATAAGTGTAATGCTTAAAAAGTGCCGAACGGTGAAACAATATAAGAAAATAAAAAAGTTCGGGGCGGTGCGAATGAAAAAAAGTGTATTGCTTTTTGCTTTTGCGATTTTAATAACGTGTACTGTCGGAGCGAAAATAATTGACGAGAGCTACTATGCGGAAAACCGCGAGAGCATAAGCGCCGCAAAAACCGAGAACGAGCGCATAATGCCGAACACGTTGAGGCTTGTCCTCGTGTGCGGAGAAAACGGGAAGATATCGACGGAAGTATTTCCCGAAGAGTCAAAGAATACGGAGCTTTTCTGGTCGCTCGAAAGAGACGACGGAACGGCAGAGGTAACACTGAGCGGAAGAGAATTTATGGTCTATGGGAAAAACGCCGGCGAAGATGTTTTGAAAATACGAACCTCCGGCGGAGCGGAACGGTCGGTTGCAATATCGGTTGAGGAGCTTCCGAAGGTGTTTGCGGACGCAGAAGAAAAGGAAAACGACATAAAACATGAGAAAAATACGGAAAAATACGAAAGTGGGGTGCGGTATATCCGCGTGCTCCTTTGCGCGTCAGTCGTGCTTCTGTTCGGCGCATTCATATCGTATTTTGCAAGAAGGAGAAGAAAAAATTGAAAAAAGCCGATAATGTAAAATATGCCGTAAGCGGTGCGCTGGCGGGACTTGCAAACGGCTTCTTCGGAGCGGGCGGGGGAATGTTTCTTGTTCCGCTTTTGTGCCGATGGGCGAAGGTGGAGGACAGATACGCATTTCCCACAACCCTTGCGGTAATTATGCCCCTGTCCGTGATTTCCGCAGTAGTATATTTCATGAATAACAGTCTTGATATTATGCGGGCGCTTCCGTATCTCGCAGGCGGGCTTGCGGGAGGGATAATCGGCGGTTGTGTTTTCAAGAAAATACCCGTTGTCTGGCTTCGCCGTGCACTCGCTCTTTTTATCATATACGGCGGAGTCCGTTCGCTTTTCGGCATATAGGGGGTGTGGCTTTTGGAATTTGCAGTCAATGCCGCGGTAGGGCTTCTTACGGGAATAATAACGGGATTCGGAATAGGCGGGGGAACACTCCTCGTCATATATCTCACGATGTTCGGAAATACGGAACAGCTCGCCGCACAGGGAATAAACCTGCTGTACGTCCTCCCGACTGCGGCAAGCGCGCTTGTCTCGCATATTAAAAATAAGCTCATTAAGTGGAAAATAGTTTTATGGGCGGGGTGCGCGGGAAGCATTTCCGCAATAGGCGCGTCAATCGCCGCCGCTCATGCGGATATGGGTTTTCTTAGGAGAATTTTCGGGGGATTTCTCATAATTGTCGGTGTGAGCGAGCTTTTCAGGAAAAATAAAAAAGGGGAACGCTCCGAGGACGGGCGTTCCCAAAAATAATTCAGAATTGTTCGTGCTTTGCATAGTTTATAAACTTGAGGAGATTGTTGAACAACTGACGCTCCTTGCTCCAAATCAGGATTACCTGAGATTTAATCGGCTTTTTGAGCGGAATGCTTTTGATGTTCGGAATGGTTTCGGCAATGTCGCGGAACATGAACCCGCAGGCAAATCCCGATGAGATAAACTCCTTAATCATGTAAAGCTGGGAGGAAAGGTGAACAATATTCGGTGTTATGCCTTCCGCCGCAAACGCGGAATTGATTACATCGTATTGGATAAAGCCTTTATCAAAGAGTATCAGGGGTTCGCTTGCTATCTCGCGTATGTCAACCGATTCCTCATTTGCAAGCCTGTGGCCGCACGGCACGCAAAAGACCGTTTCGACCTCGCCGAGATTTATGGAGCTGAATTTGTCGTGGTCAACTACGTTGGTCGGAATAATCGCAACATCGAGTGATTCGTCACGCAGGGATTCAAGAAGGCTGTTCGCACCGAACTCATGTGTCGATATTGAAATATCGGGATAGAGACTGCGGAAACCGCGGTAAAGCTTCGGAAGCTGCGATATGCCCGTCATGGGCGGGATTCCGAGTCGGATAACCTCACGGCTTTTCCCGAGTCCGTGCATAATAAGAGAAACGTGCTCCGCGTTTTGCAGAAGCTCCTGCGCGTGCTTAAGCAAAATCTCGCCCTCGCGCGTGAGTGAAAAACCCTTTCGCAGACGGTGGAACAGAGTAACGGAGAACTCGTTCTCAAGCTCCTTAATTGCATTTGAAATCGACGGCTGAGAAATATGCAGTTCCTCTGCCGCGCGCGTTATGTTATTGAATTTGCACGCAGTACAAAAATACTGTAACTGCAAAAGCTTCATATACTCACCGCCTGTTATAAATTTTTCCTATTATACATTAAAACAAAATGAGAAAAAAATCAAGCGCAAATTTTATATTTAACTATTTTTCAAAGACGATGTTTCCGTTTACCATTGTAAGCTCCACGTTTATATCGTCGTCAAAAATGAGAATATCTGCTTTTTTGCCGTCCTTGAGCTCGCCGCGGTCGGTAAGCTTTGCCATGCGTGCGGGGTTGCGCGTTGCCATTTTGACGGCTTCGGGAACGCTTAAGTCCGCCATGTTTATCATATTTCGCACGAGCTTGTTCGTTGTGCAGACGCTTCCCGCAAACGCCTCACGGCTCATGAGCTTTGCAACGCCGTCCTCGATTATTACCTCAAATCCGTTTTTCAGACTCCCCGCAAGCATGAGCGTTCCGTCGGGAAGTCCCGCACCGCGCAGAGAGTCGGTTATGAGGGCTATTCTGTCGTGGTCTTTGAATTTGCAGACGTATTTAAGAAGCTCTGCGGGAAGGTGGCTTCCGTCGGCAATTATCTCAACATCCATATCGTCGATGAGGTATGCCGCTTCCACGATTCCGACATGACGGTACGCGTTAATCCTGTGTATGGTGCTCATGCAGGAATAGAGGTGTGTAATGAGCGTATATCCCCATTTATGAGCATTTACAACGTCTTCATACTCGGCATTTGAATGGGCAATGGACGGAAGGACGCCGTGAGCGAGCAGGGCTTTTGCAAACTCCTCGGTTCCCTCAAGCTCGGGAGCCGAACTCCAGCGCAGTATCCGATTGCTGTAATTCAAAAGCTTTTCGTATTCCTCTTTCTGAGGAGGACGGATGTATTCGGGGTTTTGGCCGCCTGCCTGGACAGTGTCGAAATACGGGCCCTCAAAATGTATGCCTGCCATGTATGCGCCCTTTGTATTTCTCTTTTCCGCTTCTTCGAGCGCGTCAAGCATTCCCATATATTCTTCGACACAGCCTGCCGATGCGGTTGGAAGCATACATGTTGTGCCGTATTTTGCATGAAGCTCTGCGGCGGTCAAAAACGCTTCGGGTGTGCAGTCCATAAAGTCGGCACCGCCGCCGCCGTGAACATGGATATCGATAAAGCCGGGGGAAATATACTTCCCGCACGCGTCGTGTGATGCGTCAAACGGAAGATTCTCTTCCGTAACGGCAATAATTTTATCGTCCTCGGTGTATACGGAGACAGATTCGTCAATCCTGTCCCCGAGAATGACCTTTCCGCCGTAAAATTTATGTATCACTTTTTTCATCCTCTCAGCTTAAAATTATACCTGTAAATAATATAAACCAAAACGCGGAAAAACGCAAGCATCAGAGCATATGAGTTCGACTCTCCCGTGGCTGTGAAAGAGCCGAAGCCCTTTATGGCTTCGGCTCGGAGTTTTCTTATATCTCGAATTTTCTGACGCTTACTTCCGCGCCTGTTTTAAGGGACTCATAGATTGCGTTCAGTATAAATACAGGCTTAATAAACTCATCGTAATCTTCAAGCATCCTGCCGGTTCTCAGCATATGTTCAAAGCGTTCGAACTCGCGGAGGTATCGGTCGGCAAAAATGTCTATTTCTTTGTGGAACACTTTGGATTGCTCATAGATAGTGGCGGAATATGCGTGCGAACCGTAATGACCCGAAACGTCAAAGTCCTTATATCTTGCTATGAACGTCGCGGAATCCTCACGCCCGCGCGCGATAACCGACTCAATACCGCTTCCGAATATTCCGGTCATAATCTGAACGAGGTGCTGCGAATAGAAGAAGAAATCGCCCCACTCGTTTTTCATATTGATGGGAGCCGAGACGGCACCGCCGTATACTTTCTTGCATCTTTCGGAATCGTTGAACAAATCTCTCATGTAAACTACGTCGTCGGCAACGCCCAGGGTAGAGCCGCCGCAAAGCGGGACATTTTTGCTCTTTGCAAGACGCGCAAGCTCGAGAGCTTCGTTTTCACTGATGGTAATCGGTTTGTCGATGAATGCGGGTGTACCGTTTTCTATATACTTCTTCGCATATTTCAAATGCTTTCCGCCGTGGCGAGCCGTAACCATTATGCCGTCAACCTTGCCGACCCATGCTTCGGGGTTATCGGATATTTCGGCAATACCGAAGGTTTCCTGCATTTTCTTGTTTTTCTCCGCGTCGTCTCCGCAGATTCCGACTATCTCAAAATCGGAGTACGGCACGTTTCCAAGATTGCGGTGTCCCTTATAAATGATGTTTGCAAAAGCGTCTGCGTGGGAGTTTTCGGTTCCCAATATAGCAATTTTATACATGATTAGTCCTCCATTCTGTGCTGTGCACCGATTAAAACTTTTTCTCGAGCGGGTTCTGACGCTCAATTTCTTCAAATATCTTGATTTCCGTGAGGATATGCTCGGGCTTTATAAACAGCTCCTTGCCGTTTACCATGTGGTCATAGAGACGGTGGTAATATCCGCTTGTTCCGTGGGAGAATACGTCGCCCGTAATTTCTTCCTCGACATTGTGCCATTTGATTTCGTCTTTGCAATATGAGGGATTGTAGTTCTCATCGTGAAGCGACTCAAAAACGAGCTTCGGCTGCGGACATTCCGCTTCGTCATAATACTGATATTTGACGTTCTTTGATGTGAGATGAAGAGCACCGCGGTCTCCGTATACACGGTAG
>CAKSEF010000013.1 GCA_934446465.1 uncultured Oscillospiraceae bacterium | reverse complement strand
AACGGGTATATTGACCCGAAGGCGAATACAACGCGCGCCGAGGTTGCGGTACTTCTTAAGAGAATACTCGATTTCACGGCGAACTCGCAAAAACAAAAGTAAATATATAAAACCGGCAGGCACAATTCGTGCCTGCCGATTTTATATATAAGATTCAATTTGATTCGTGGAAATTAAATAGTGGAATTTTAATAATTGTACTTTTTCCGTTTGATTATAAGGAAAAATAAACCTAAAACAACAGACATAAACTCTGCGGCAACGACAGAAATCCAAATCCCGTCAATTCCCCAAAGCTTCGGAAGAAAAATGATACTCAAACCCTGAAAAACAAGCGTGCGCAAAAAGGAAATAAGAGCGGATGTGAGTCCGTCGTTCAGTGCGGTGAAGAAACAGGAAGCATAAATCCCGAATCCCATGAAAATAAACGACAGTGCAAAAATTCGGAACCCGGAAACCGTTAATTCAAATAACCCTGCATCATAACCGACAAAGAACTTCGATAGCGGGAAGGCAAGAAGTTCTGCCGATGCAATCATCAAAAGACCGAATATTCCGATAAGGTACAGACTCTTTCGCAGGAGACTTTTTAATTCATTATAATTCTTTGCACCATCATGGTAGCTTATTATCGGTGCGCCGCCTATGGAAAATCCGACAAACACAGCCGAGAATATCATGCTGACGTACATCATAACCCCGTAAGCCGCTATTCCGTCCTCTCCCGCATATTTAATCAGTTGGAGATTGTAAAGGATTCCGACAAGGCTCATAGAAATGTTGCTCATAAATTCGGACGAACCGTTTGCGCAGGCGTGTAATATCGCCTTTCCGTCATAAGATGTTTTGCCGAGTCTTAAAATGCTGTCGTTTTCTCTTAAGAAATAGACAAGCGGAATGGTACCGCCGATAATCTGCGCGATGGCTGTTGCAATAGCCGCGCCTGCAAGTTTAAAATCCTCGGGAAGCAGAAGTACCAATACGGCATCTAAAACAATATTTGTCGCACCGGACAGAACGGTTACCGTAAGACCGTGTTTAGGCCTTTCTGCGGCAATGAAGAAGCTCTGGAACATGACCTGCAATACAAAAAAACGGAAGTGCTGCTAAAATGATTCTCGAATAGATAACGCAGTTGTCCAGCAATATGTCTTCTGCGCCGAGAATTGATGCCAAAGGACGGATAAAAATAAATCCGAGCACTGCCAATAGCACGCCGGAGGCAAACGCAAAATAAACAAATAATGAGAAATAGCTGTTTGCCCGCTCTTTATCACCCTCACCGTAGGTCTTTGCAACAATAGCCGTGCCGCCGGTGCCGAACATAAATCCCACAATGCCTAAAATCATCAATACGGGCATTATTAAATTTACTGCGGCAAACGGTGTTTTACCCGCAAAGTTTGACACGAAAAAACCGTCCACTACGCTGTAAATTGAAGTAAAAATCATCATGGCGACAGACGGTAATGTAAATTTTATCAGTTTTTTGTACGTGAAGTGTTCGGAAAGCTGAATACGCATGGTATCCTCCGATGTTACATTCTTTCAATTTGACTGCGAAAGCAGTCCACGTATTTTTTCATTAGATTAATGTGAGTGTGGATTTCGTCCTCGGTCCATGTGTTAAACGCGTCTGACTCTGCTTTATACAGCTTCTCTGCAGTCTCTTTTACATACTCTTTGCCCTTATCCGTAAGCGCGAGTTTTTTTGATTTTCCGTTGTACTGCTTCAAAAAGAGTATCCCGTTTTCCTCAAGACTGCGCACAGCAGAACCTATCGTCTGTTTGCTGATGCCGGATTCCTTATAAATGTCGCTTAGCAGACACTCTCCGCCGTTATTATATATAGAGTACAATACAACAGAAACGCTGTCGGTTATGCCGAGTTTCAAAGATGATAGATGATATAGAGAGTTAAGTTCTGTTGCAAGGAGATTTATTCGGCGTATTTCACTGCTGTGATTACTCATTGCGTTTACCTCAAGTCCGAAATCGTACAATCGGTATTATAGTACGAATTCATACAAAAGTCAACAGTGTTTTGTGCACCGCTATTCACATTTTGCAAATAGCGGTGCGCAGAGAAACTCGTATATGTCAGAAGCGTGATTTGAGTCTCATATATAAGAACGGATACAGACTTCCTTCCTCATCGTATTCAGTCCTCTTATATGTTTTGAAGCTCAAGTGCTCGTAAAATCCCACTGCATGGGGATTCTGCTCGTTGACGGTAACCTCTTCGATTTTATAATTCCGAACGTCATATTGAATTATCTTTTCCAATGCTTAAGCTCTGGTACAACGGCCTCCATATGCGCCCGCACCTGCTCTTCGGGCCAATTCTCGTTTGACAGATGCTTTGCGCAAAAGTCGATAAGCTGTTCTTTGCTCGTATATTTAAATTCGCCGTCTGTGTAGCACCATTTGCAGTATTCCTCGTTGAAGGCACCGTCCGTTTCCTTGCTGATTGTGGAATCATCAAGAGGCATACCGCAGCATTGACAAATTAATTGACGCGGAGAACCCAGCAGGGTATTGATAGAAACATCAAAAAGCTGTGAGAGTAACTTCAGTGTTTCCGTGTTTGGGATGGTTTCACCATTTTCCCAGCGTGATACGGCTTGCCTTGTAACGAAAACCTTCTCCGCCAGCTCATCCTGCGACAGACCGCTCTTTGTCCTTAAATTTAATATGATATCCTTGGTATCCATTAAAATCATCTCCTTGATTATAATTTTAACACGTGCCATGGTTTCGTGCAAGCAACCCGCTGTTGCGGTACCAATCATAACGGAGCATGGTGGCTGTTTACAAGAACGTGCGTACTGATTTACAAATAAATTGCATCGTTGAAGCAGGCTAACCTGCTTTCTGCGTCGGCAAGTATTGTTGAACCGGTGCCTATCCATACGCTGTTTCCGACAGTAATCGGATTCACACTCTCAATACCCGCTTTTTGCATTTCCGGGTCAATAGCATGTTCGGCAGTGGTAAAACAACAATTAGGCGAAATAAAGACATTGTCTCCGAATGTAACTTTTGCGCCGTCCGTAATTATCATACCATGATTGGAATAGAAGTAATCGCCGACGCTTATGTTGTAACCGTAATCACACCAAAACGGCGGAGTTATAACAACTTTTTTCATCTTTCCGAGTAATTCTCAATGCTGAAAACCTCGCACTTATTAAGTACGAGGTTTTTGATTTTAGAAAATACTGTTTAGCGATACCTTTTATCACCCACGATGCAAATTTCTTTATCATCGGCATGGTTTTTTTAATGTGTATAAAATCGCGGTTTTATTGTCAAATTTCTTAGGGTTTACAAGGCTTTTCGGCTAAAAAAATGACCTCAAAGGACGTTAATCCCTTAAGGTCACTTAATATTTGATTTTGCCCCTTTGTTGATAATGGGGGTTGCCCAAAAACAAAAACCGATTAGTTTCTGCCTTCCTTTATTGCGGCCTGGGCGGCGGCGAGACGAGCTATCGGAACGCGGAACGGTGAGCAAGAAACATACGAAAGCCCGAGCGAGTTGCAGAACTCAACAGAGGATGGGTCTCCGCCGTGTTCACCGCATATACCTATATGGATGTCCGGGCGGACCTTGCGGCCTTCCTCGATGGCAAACTTCATAAGCTTTCCGACGCCTTCGCGGTCAAGCTTTGCAAACGGGTCATTTTCAAAGATTTTTTCGTCATAGTATGCGTCGAGGAACTTGCCGGCATCATCGCGCGAGAAGCCGTAAGTCATCTGTGTAAGATCGTTTGTTCCGAAGCAGAAGAACTCAGCCTCCTTTGCTATCTCGTCAGCGGTCAGTGCGGCACGTGGTATTTCAATCATTGTTCCTACCTCGTACTTAAGGGCGGAATCAGCCTGTTTAATTTCTTCGTCAGCTACTCTGACAACAACGTCCTTTACAAACTTTAGCTCCTTAACATCTCCGACAAGGGGAATCATTATTTCGGGAACAATGTTCCAATCAGGATGTTTGGATTTGACAGTTATGGCGGCACGGATAACTGCACGCGTCTGCATTGCGGCAATTTCAGGATACGTTACCGAGAGACGGCAGCCGCGATGTCCCATCATGGGGTTAAACTCATGCAGTGAGTCGATAAGCTGTTTGATGTCTTCAACTGTCTTTCCCTGAGAATCGGCAAGAAGCTTGATGTCCTCATCGCTTGTAGGAACAAATTCGTGAAGGGGAGGGTCAAGGAAACGGATTGTAACCGGATTTCCTTCAAGAGCCTCATAGAGTTTTTCAAAATCGGCCTGCTGGATGGGAAGGATTTTAGCAAGCGCTTCTTCGCGCTTTTTAACGCTGTCGGCGCAAATCATTTCGCGGAAAGCACCGATTCTGTCGCCCTCGAAGAACATATGCTCCGTACGGCAGAGTCCGATACCTTCGGCTCCAAGCTCGCGCGCCTTCCTTGCGTCGGCGGGCGTATCAGCATTTGTTCTGACTTTCATGGTTCTGAATTTATCGGCCCATTTCATAATCTGACCGAATTCACCGGCGATTTTTGCGTCTACGGTAGGTATTATGCCGTCGTAGATGTTGCCTGTGGAACCGTCAATGGAGATGTAATCACCTTCATGATATGTTTTTCCGCCTAAAACAAATTTCTTGTTCTCTTCATCCATTGCTATATCAGAGCATCCGGAAACACAGCATCTTCCCATACCACGGGCAACGACAGCAGCGTGAGACGTCATGCCGCCGCGGACAGTGAGTATGCCCTGTGCCGCCTTCATGCCCTCGATGTCCTCGGGCGAGGTCTCAAGTCTGACGAGTACAACCTTCTCGCCGTCTGCATTTTGTTTCTTTGCATCTTCGGCAGTGAAAACTATTTTCCCGCAAGCCGCCCCCGGAGAAGCAGCCAAAGCTTTTGCAACAGGCTTGCTTTCTTTGAGTGCCTTTGCATCGAACTGCGGGTGCAGGAGAGTGTCGAGGTTGCGCGGGTCAATCATTAAAACAGCCTCTTCTTCGGAAATCATATTCTCGTTTACGAGGTCGCATGCAATTTTAAGCGCGGCAGTTGCTGTGCGTTTTCCGCTTCTTGTCTGGAGCATGAACAGTTTTCCGTCTTCAATCGTAAACTCCATATCCTGCATATCGCGATAATGATTTTCAAGCAAATTGCAAATCTTGGTGAACTGCTCATAAACAGCAGGCATGACTTCTTTAAGCTGTTCTATCTTCTGCGGTGTCCTGACTCCGGCAACAACGTCTTCACCCTGCGCATTCATAAGGAACTCTCCCATGAGATGCTTTTCGCCTGTTGCGGGGTCTCTCGTGAATGCAACACCTGTGCCTGAGGTATTTCCCATGTTTCCGAATACCATCATCTGCACGTTTACGGCAGTGCCCCAAGAGTAGGGGATATCATTATCTCTGCGATATATGTTCGCGCGGGGATTGTCCCAAGATTCAAATACTGCCTTGATTGCACCCATTAACTGTTCAGTGGGGTCATTGGGGAAGTCAGAGCCGATTTTGCTCTTGTATTCCGCCTTGAACAACCCGGCAAGCTCGGCAAGGTCATCGGCATTGAGTTCGGTATCGAGAGTAACGCCCTTTTTTTCTTTCATTTCATCTATGAGTGTCTCAAAATACTTTTTGCCGACACCCATTACAACATCCGAATACATCTGTATAAAGCGCCTGTAACAGTCCCAAGCCCAGCGGGGATTTCCGCTTTTTTCGGAAATGACGCGAACCACATCCTCATTAAGACCGAGGTTGAGTATGGTATCCATCATTCCGGGCATTGAAGCTCTTGCACCGGAACGAACAGAAACAAGAAGAGGATTATCCGCGTCACCGAATTTTTTTCCGCAGATATCCTCTAATTTCTTCACATGTTCAAAAATCTGATTTGTTATGTCATCCGATATAGTTTTTCCGTCCTCGTAATAGCGTGTGCATGCCTCTGTGGTAACAGTAAAACCCTGGGGTACAGGCATACCGAGTGATGTCATTTCGGCAAGGTTTGCACCCTTTCCGCCGAGGAGATTACGCATAGTTCCATTGCCCTCGGAGAATAAGTAAACGTATTTTGTGCTCAAATCCATCAATCCTTTCTCATTTGTGTCAGAAACAGTATATCATAGTTTTTTAACAATTTCCATAAGAATTTTCTTCTGTTTGAAAAATATTACCGATTATTTCATAAAGATGATATTAAGCATTCTGCAAAAAACTCCGCCCGCGCCAAGCTTCGGAATTGAATCACGGGATACAATGTTTACTTCGGACAGGGTTTCGTTATCGAAAATGATTTTTAATGTGCCTATTTTCTGTCCCTTTTCGACGGGAGCATTTACGCAGTCGGGCAGTTCGAGTTCAGATGTAATTGATGAAATATTTGCTTTCTCGGTAAGAACGGACGCATTTCCGTCAAACTTCAACGATACTTTGTCGGATGTTCCCAGCGTTACGGGAATATCATCCGGGATATTTTCGGTTCCGGCGTTGTAAATTGCAAAGTTTGCAAATCCGAAATCGAGAAGCTTTGCGGCATCGGCAAAGCGCTCCTTACTGCTCGGCGCGGCCATTATTGTTGCTATAAGCTCCATGCCGTTGCGTTCTGCCGTTGCCGAGAGGCAGAATTTTGCAACGGAGGTTGAACCTGTCTTAAGACCTGTTATCCCGTTATAACTGCGAATCAGCTTATTTGTGTTTGCAAGCTGAAATGCGCCGCCGCGAAGCGAGTCCATCCATGTTGTCGTATAATCGCGTATCTTTTTGTGCTTGATGAGTTCGCGGGACATGAGCGCTATGTCATAAGCACTCGTTTCATGACCTGCAATATCAAGTCCTGTGCAGTTTTTGAAGGTGGTATCATTCATTCCGAGTTCTTTTGCCCGCTTGTTCATGAGCGCGACAAAGCCGTCCTCGCTCCCGGCTATGTGTTCGGCAAGAGCGACAGCGGCGTCGTTTCCGGAAGCTATTGCGGTAGCCTTGAGCATATCGTCTACACTCATCTGCTCCCCGGGAGCAAGAAAAACCTGAGACCCGCCCATGCCTGCCGCATGTTCGCTGACCTGCACCGTATCATCAAGCTTGATACTTCCGGAATCAAGCGCTTCCATAACAAGCAAAAGCGTCATTACTTTTGTAACGCTTGCCGGCGGAAGTTTTTTGTGGGCGTCCTTTTCACAGAGAATACGGCCTGTGTCCCGTTCCATTAGAACCGAGCACGGCGAGGTTATTTGCGGCGGAGGCGAGGATGCAAAGGCATAAGAAATTAAGCATGAGAATACAAGAATTAGCGATATAGTTCTTTTCAATTAAATCACTCCCGTACAGTTTTCGTCTCATATACGATGATATGAATATTTAATCGCCGCTATGTTTGAAGCATTATAACAGCGTGTACGTTTTTAGATGGAAAACATATAATGGGACGAAGGGAGATGTGCTTTTGAATGGAGGGAATACTTTTAACCTGTAAATCTGTAACGCATGCACAGCGTATCAGGAAAATACTGATAAACGCGGGTGTACCAGCCGCCATTGTACGTCCGAATATTGAACTTACAAAGCGAAACTGTGCTTATGCCGTGAATATTTCGCAGGGGTATCTCGGCGAGGCGATTGAAACTCTCAAATATAACCGCGTTTTACCCAACAGGACAATGCTGATTGAATCGGACGGCAGTTACAGGGAGATTTATATATGACTTATCTTGATAATGCGGCAACAACATTCGTTAAGCCGCCCGAAGTATATAAAGCAGTGAATGATGCACTGAGAACGTGCGGAAATTCTTCGCGCGGAGGAGCGGAAACGACGCTGAGGGCCGATAATGTCATTTTCGGCGCACGGGAAAGAGTTTGCGAGCTTTTCGGGGCGGAAAGTCCCGAGCAGGTTGTTTTTACACACAACGCGACATATGCGCTCAACATAGCCATAAAGGGCGTAATAAGACGCGGAAATTGCGTAATCTCCGGGTATGAGCATAATTCGGTAGTCCGTCCAATCGAGTCGATGAGGAAATACGGTGTTACGGTTTCCGTTGCACGGGGAAAGCTGTTTGATCGGGAAGACTTCATTAAAAGCTTCCGAAACAGCATAAAAAAAGACACCGTCTGTGCCGTATGCACACATGTATCAAATGTGTTCGGATATATTCTTCCGATAGCCGAAGTGGACAGGATTTGCTTTGAAAAGGGGATACCGCTGATAATTGACGCGTCGCAGTCCGCGGGAAGCATCGAAATAAGGCTTGATAAACTTAAGGCGGCTGTATGTATATGCGCTCCGGGGCATAAGGGACTTTACGGTCCGCAGGGAACAGGTGTTTTGGTATGCCGTGAAGGGGAAAAACTTAACACCTTTATTGAGGGCGGTACGGGCAGTGCCTCAAGTGAGATGCAGCAACCGACATTTATGCCGGACAGACTTGAATCAGGAACTCACAACACTCCGGGAATAGCGGGACTCTCCGCCGGGGTTTTCTATGTGCTTGAAAAGGGATGCGATGCCATATTGGAACATGAACAACGGTTGATTTTACAAGCTGTCAGCCTTTTGGAGAAAAACGATGATTTGAAATTATTCTATACCAAGGAAAAAGGACTGCAGGGCGGAGTGCTGTCATTTATTTCAAAATCTCGAAGTCCGGACGAAATTGCGCACGAACTGTCAAAGCGTGAAATAGCCGTCAGAAGCGGTCTGCACTGCTCACCGCTTGCACACTCAACGGCGGGAACAACTAACGGAACGACACGTGTAAGCGTGTCTGACTTTACAACTGAACGCGATGTAGAACGGCTGGCTTCCGCGTTAAGAAGCATTCTGCGCTGACGGGTGTTTAATTATCTTAAAATAAAAATAGTAAAAAACTATTTCCAAAACGGGCTGAGATGTGTTATTATATAAAAATAGAAAATGAAGTGGAAAGGTGCGTACAATGGATATTTTAAACCAGCTCTTAAAATATATAACGGTGTTCGGTATTTGGGACATTGTAGACATCGTAATAGTCGCATATTTGGTTTACAAACTTATTACCTTTTCGCGGAGAACTAACGCAGGGCAGGTAGTTAAGGGAGTAATTCTTCTTCTCGCTGCCGCGCAGATTTCATCTTTGCTCGGCCTTAATGTTTTGAACTTCCTGCTTGTGAATACTATGCAGGTAGGTCTTTTGGCGCTTGTAGTTGTATTCCAGCCGGAACTCCGCAGTGCGCTTGAACGGGTAGGCAGTAAATGGCTTACTCAGATTTCCATTGAACGTGAGGGAGCTCCGTCAGAGCTTGAATATGCAATAGAGCAGACGGTGAACGCCTGCAAGAGTCTTTCGTGGTCGCGCACGGGTGCACTGATTGTTTTTGAAAGGAAGATTATGCTTACGAATATAATGAAAACGGGAACCGTAATAAACGCAACGGCAAATTCGGAACTGTTAAAGAACATTTTTTACCCGAAAGCTCCGCTGCATGACGGCGCGCTCATAATTCAGGGCGGACGTGCGGCGGCTGCGGGTTGTGTTTTGCCGCTTTCACCGAATACAAATCTCAGTAAACAGCTGGGAACGAGGCACCGCGCGGCTGTAGGCATGAGCGAAAATTCCGATGCCGTTGTGGTCGTGGTGTCCGAAGAAACAGGGTCGATTTCGGTGGCGATAGGCGGTATGCTGAAAAGACATCTCGCCCCGGAAACGCTCGACAAGCTGCTGAGAAATGAGTTGCTGCCAAAAAAGGAAGACGACAAAAAACCGAACTTTTTTTTGTCGATATTCGGGCATAAAAAGGAAAAGGAAGACTGAACTTGGAGGTATTGAGAATGCTTGAATGGCTGAAAAAACGCAATGTACTTACAAAAGCGCTGTCAATCCTCATCGCAATAGTTTTGTGGGTTTACGTTGTCAGTGTAAACGGTTCCGTAAAAGACGTAAAATACCGCTCGCTGGTGCCTACGTTTGTCGGACTCACCGAATTGACAACATCCAAAAACCTTATGGTTGTGGGTGATTATTCGGTTACTGTTGAAATATCGGCAAAACGAAACGACATAATTTCGCTGAATGCGTCTGATATTAAGGTTGAGGTCGACGTGTCGAAGGTAAACAGCGCGGGAACTTATGAGCTTCCGTATACCATAACGCTCCCATCACCGCAATATACGCTGAAGAACAAGTATCCGCAGAAGCTCTTGGTTAAGTTTGATGAGGAAGATATAAATTTGGTGCCGATTAAGCTTAACACGGACGAGCTCGCGGCTGACGGATATGTCGTTGATAAGAACGGCATTACGATGAATCCGAAGGAGCTTAAAATTTTCGGACTTCAAGAAAATGTGGATAGAATTTCATATGCTCAGATAAATATTGCGCAAAAAGGTTTAAAATCCACAATTTCGGGGAAAATGGAATATTCGTTCTATGATGTTGACGGCAATCTCCTTAAATCTTCTTCGGTTGAGGCCGATGCCGACGCGATAGATGTTACCATCCCGATTTTGAAAACAAAAACAGTTCCGCTCGCGCTTGAAATACAGGGCGGGGATACATTTAAGAAGTATGTGGATTATTCAATTGAACCCGCGACAATTCAGGTAGCGGGAGATGAAAGTGCAATCGAACAGCTTTCGAGCATAACAATCGGCTCGGTAAACATATCGGAAATTTCACAGAAAACAGAGCGGAACTTTACAATAACGATGCCGGACGGCATAATTAACCTCAGCGGAGACATTTCCGCGGCGGCGGATATCAGCTTAAACGGCTTGAAAATGAAAACAGTAAAAACATCTCTGATTGAGCTTATTAACACATATACGCTTCCGGCGGGATATAAAATTCGTCCGCTTACGACGAGTCTCAATGTCAATATATTGGGAACGGCCGAAACTCTGGAAAAGGTAAACTCAAGCAACGTCCGCGCAATCGCCGACCTGCAGTCTACAGTGCTCAGCCGCGGAACTCATCCAATCAGTGTAAGAATACAGGTTGACGGGGTGAATGATACGGCTGTTGCAAACGCGGACAGCTATGTAATATATGCAGAGGTAAAATAAGAGGTTTGTATGACACAATACGCTAAAGTGAAAAAAATACTGCCCGAAGGCAAAGCTCTCGTTTCCGTAATACGTGAATCCTCGTGCGGAAAAAACTGCGCATCGTGCGGAGGATGTTCCGAGAAGAATGTGGAAGTGAATGCAATCGCAGACAATCTCTGCGATGCGTGCGAGGGCGATTTGGTAAGTGTTGAAACGCCGACAAGCGAAGTCTTGCGCCTTGTTTGCGCTGTATACCTGCTGCCGACACTTCTCATGATTGCACTGTGTATAACAGCAAGCGCACTCGGCGCGTCTGAGGGAGTTACCATTATATGCGGTGCCCTTGGTTTGGGTGTTTCGTTTTTTGTTATAAGGGCAATAAATAATGCTCTTTCAAAGAAACGTCCCACCCTGAATGTCGTAGCTGTGATAAGGAGTAGTAAATAGCTTTAAGATATGTTTGGATATATACGTCCTCAAAAATGCGAATTAAAGTTTAAAGAGTACGAATACTACCGCGCGGTGTATTGCGGGCTTTGCCATGCGTTAAGAAAGCGGTACGGATTATTGTCAAGCTTTGCACTTAATTACGATTTTGTTTTCGCCGCGCTCCTCATGATGCCGTCATATAAATGCGAAGCCGAAAGTCATCGCTGTATTTGTTCTTTGAGGAAAAAAACGTGCATCCGCTCAGAGGCGATAGCGCGCTGTGCCGATATTTCGGTAGTGCTCACATATCTAAAGCTTTGCGATGACACAAAGGATGAAAGAAAACTGATTAAGCGAATTTTTGCGCACATAGGCAGACTTGTTATGAAAAGACCGTATGCCCGGGCAGTAAGCTGTGTTCCCGAGTATGCGGAACATTCAAAAACACTGTATGACGAGCTTTGCAGGCTTGAAAAAGAAAATATACCGTCAATAGATGCGCCGGCGGATAAGTTTGCGAAAATTCTGTCCGAAATTCCTGACGGAAAACTGGAAAATGCGGAAGTAATCAGGGAAATTCTATATCATACAGGGCGGTTTATATACATTATCGACGCACTCGACGATTTGGCGGACGACTTGGAAAACAAAGAATATAACCCCATACTGTCAAGGTACGGCATAAAGAGGCTTCCACTCGGCAAAGACATAACGGATTCCGTTTTATCTACGCTTGAATTGAGCCGAAATACTGCTGTTTCGGACTTTAATCTCATTGCAGATGAAAAGACTGTAAACGATGCGGTAATTAAAAACATACTTCAGTTTGGTATGCGGATGTCTGTTAAAAAAATTATTGATAAAGGAGTCTAAAATGACTGACCCGTACAAAGTTCTCGGTGTTTCTCCAAATGCCGATACGGACGAAATAAAAAAAGCATACAGAAGTCTTGCAAAAAAGTATCATCCAGACAATTATGTCAATAACCCTCTTTCCGAACTTGCGGATGAGAAGATGAAGGAGATAAACGAAGCATACGACACAATAGTGAGACTCAGGGAAAACAACGGCGGAGGAAGTGCGTATAACGGCGGAAATACATCAAATCCGACGTACCCCGAAATTCGCAGGGCAATAATTAACGGAGATATTCAGACAGCGGAATCGCTCCTCGCTCAAATTGCGGTTCACGATGCGGAATGGAACTTTCTTATGGGGAGCACTATGATTCGCAAGGGCTGGTACGATGAAGCGAGAAGGTATATTTCAAACGCGTGCTCAATGGAACCGTCAAATCCCGAGTACAGGGAAGCCCTTCAGAGATTGAGTGTGTTCGGAAGGAATGCGGGCGGCGGTCAAACAGGAGTAGACCCATGTGATTGCTGTACAAGCCTTATGTGCGCGGATTGCTTGTGCAACTGCTGCGGCGGCGGTCTGTTCCGATGACAAACGGAAATATAAAAAAACTCGCGCTGTCGGCAATGTTTACCGCTGTTGCTTCGGCTATCTGCATTATTGCTTCTTTCTTTCCGACGCTTTCGGTTTCACTCGTTGCAATAGCCGGCGTAAGCTCTGCGGTTCTGCTTGCGGAGTGCGGGTATAAATATTCCGCAATTTCATATATAGCGTCGTCAATTCTTGTACTTTTGCTTGCTGCGGATAAAGAGATTGCTCTTATATATGTGCTTATGTTCGGACACTATCCGATGCTAAAATCTCTGATCGAGCGTATTAAGAACCCCGCAATATGCTGGGCACTGAAGATTTTTGCCGCAAATTTTGTATTCCTTCTGTTTTTTATTATAGCGGGAAAAATACTCGGCATATTGGAATTTGTCGGAAAGGGCGAGTTGATTTTAACTGCGGTTCTGTACAATGCGGTATTTATTCTATATGACATATGCCTGAAACGTCTTCTGTTTTTGTACATAACAAAAATACGTAAGAGCGGATTGCGTTGACAAAGACAACAAAAAATTGATATAATATACATTTAGCAAGACAATATGTAAGGAGAGCATAGACATGGTGAGGAGCATGACAGGATACGGCCGTGCCTCGGATACGTTGCACAACCGCAGAATTACGATAGAGGTACGTTCGGTAAACCACAGATATCTTGACTGTACGGTAAAGTCTCCGCGCGCATACTCTTTTTTGGATGACGCAATAAAGAGCGAAGTTTCGAAGAGCGTCGCAAGGGGAAAGACCGATGTATTTGTTACGGTCGATTCGTCAGACGCCGAGAGCGTAAAAATTAACATTAACCGCCCGCTTCTGTCTGCATACCTTGACGCAATTAAAAGCCTCAAGAAGAATTTTGGTATGGGCGGGAAGCTTTCGGTGTATGAGGCACTTAGAATCCCGGACGTAATATCGGTAGAAAAGCAGGAAATAGATGAGAATGAAGTTAAGGCTGATATTCTGGAAGTGCTCGGCAAGGCTCTGAAGAATCATTCCGAGATGAGAGTAAATGAGGGTGCAAGGCTTGCGGACGACATTCTTTCAAGGCTCGACTACCTTGAGAAAAGAACAAATGACGTGGAAGAGCGTTCGCCGAAATGTGTTGAAGAATATAGGATAAAGCTTGAAACGCGAATGAAGGAGATACTTGATTCTGTCGCTGTAGACCCGCAGAGAATACTTACCGAGGCAGCTTTGTTTGCCGATAAGACGGCGGTTGCGGAGGAAACTGTGCGTCTGCATAGCCATGTGTCGCAGTTTAGAGATATGATAAATAACGGCGGCGCAATCGGCCGAAAGCTCGATTTTCTCGTTCAGGAGCTTAACCGCGAGGTAAACACAATAGGCTCAAAGGCAAACGACCTTGAACTTACATCAATAGTGGTAGACATGAAATCCGAGATAGAAAAAATCCGTGAACAGGTTCAAAATATCGAATAGGTCGGGAGGCTGAATTTGTGAAGCTGATAAATATAGGGTTCGGAAATATGGTTTCCGCAGAGAGAATTATCACGATTGTCAGTCCTGAATCCGCTCCGATTAAACGTATAGTGCAGGAGGCAAAAGAGCGGGGAATGCTGATTGACGCATCTTACGGGCGAAAAACGCGCGCCGTAATAATAATGGACAGCGACCATATCGTGCTTTCGGCACTGCTTCCCGTTTCAATCTCAAGCAGAGTCAACGGAAAGGACGTACAGGAAAACGAATACGATTCGGAAGATTAGTTGTGTTGAATTTTAATTATTTGGAGGAATTGAAAAATGTTACTTTATCCGTCTATGGGAGAACTTCTCAAAAAGGTCAACGGTAGATACCTTCTCGTTAATCTCACGGCACGCCGTGCGAGAGAAATTGCGGAAGACGCAGAAGAAAACGGTATTGAGCTTCCCGAAAAACCCGTCAGTCTCGCGGTAAAAGAGATAGCTGAAGATAAACTTTCGGCTGTGGAAGAATAACTCCTGAAAGGTAGATATTTGTGAGTCAGAGGCTTTCTGCATTAGTTGTTGTTGAAGCGGCAACTTATCTCATCGATAAGCCGTACGAATATGCAATACCTGACGCATTGCGCGATGCCGTTAAACCCGGAGTCAGAGTCCGGGTTTCTTTCGGACGCGGAATAAGGCGTGCCGACGGCATAGTCCTGAAGGTCTCAGAAGCCGATGACGGGCATTTGGGTATTAAGCTGAAGCCGATTCTTGAAGTGTTGGATTTAGAACCTGTGTTAAATGAAAATATGCTTAAACTCGCCATTTGGATGCGTGAGCAGTATTTTTGCACATTCTTTGATGCGGCGAGGGTAATGCTCCCGACAGGTGTGTGGCATAAATTCGATTATGTCTATACTCCATCGGGAAAATTTGACTTAAACGAGGCAAAGAAGCTCGTCGGTAAATCGGAAAACGGGAAAGAGATTGCAGGGTATATATCCAACTCACCCAAACCTACTTTTAAGGAACTCTCTGAATTGTATGGTGAGGAGTGCGTAAAAAAGACTGTCTCTGCGCTTTTTAACGAAGGTATGCTTGAAATTTCCGAGACATGTGTGAGAAATGTGTCAGAGAAAACCGAACGCATAATACGGCTTGTTTACACACGGGACGATGTCCTGTCATATATCGAGAGGAAACACCCGCGCGCGGCTGTGTGCGAAACGCTTATGATGCTCTGCGATATCGGTGCGGCATCGGTGAAAGAATTGAGGTATTTCACGGGTATCACAGTCTCGCAGATAAATACGCTCAGGAAAAACGGAGTAATAGATTTTGAAAATACCGAAGTTTACAGACGCCCCAAACGCGGAGGAGTACGCTCGGGTTTCACTATAAATCTTAACTATGAACAACAGGATGCTTATAACGATATTTCCGAGGACATGAAGAAAACTCCCTCGTGCACGTTATTATACGGAGTTACGGGGAGCGGAAAAACCTTTGTTTATTTTAAATTGATTGAAGACGTTATTCATAACGGGAAGAAAGCTATTCTTCTCGTGCCTGAAATAGCTCTCACGCCCCAGCTTCTTTCGCTCGTGTATTCATATTTCGGCGATGGAACGGCTGTTCTGCACAGCGGACTTTCTGTAGGCGAACGGTATGACGAGTGGCGAAGAATAAAAAACGGCGATGTGGATGTGGTTATCGGAACGCGTTCGGCTATTTTTGCACCGCTTGAAAACATCGGAATCATCATCATTGACGAAGAACATGAGGATACATATAAATCATCCTCGAACCCGAGATACAGCACCCGTGAGGTGGCAAAATTCAGGTGCGTATCCGAAAGTGCATTTTTGTTGCTCGGTTCTGCAACGCCGTCTGTGGAGAGTATGTACAGCACGCATACGGGAAAATATAATCTACGTATGATTGCGAAGAGATATAACGCAAAGCCTTTGCCGAAGGTCATCGTTTCTGACATGAGAAAATCCCTTGCGGGCGGAAATGATTCGGCGTTAGGCAGTGAATTGCGAAGCGAGATAGCCGAAAACCTGACCCGCGGGGAGCAGACAATACTGTTTCTTAACAGACGCGGGGCAAGCAAGTATGTGCTTTGCGGCACTTGCGGGGAAGTTCCAGGATGTCCGAATTGCAGTATCCCACTCGTTTATCATTCAAAAAACTCACGGCTTATGTGCCATCATTGCGGATACTCGCAGAAACTGCCGGATAAGTGCCCGAATTGCGGAGAAAAACTTCAATTTGTCGGGTGCGGAACACAGCGCGTAGAAGATGAAATTAAAACGATTTTCCCCGGCACGGAGGTTATAAGAATGGATGCGGACACCACGTCCGGGAAGGATTCACACGAAAAGCTGCTTACGCGGTTTAAAGAAGAAAACGTACCGATTCTTCTCGGTACACAAATGATAACAAAGGGGCTTGACTTTGAAAATGTAACGCTTGTAGGTGTCATAAATGCCGACCAGGCTATCTATAATGAGTGTTATAAATCAGCAGAAAATACATTTTCTCTTATAACTCAGGTTATCGGACGTGCAGGCCGGGGGGATAAAAACGGAAGGGCGGTTATTCAAACATATTGCCCGTCAAATCCGATTATAAGAAGCGCCTCCGAGCAGAATTTCGGCAGATTTCTTACGGAAGAGCTGGAACTCCGCAAAGCGCGTGCGCTGCCGCCGTTTTCAGACGTTTTTTCACTGATGGTAACGGGAGATTCAGAAATTGAAACATTTAAGGCAGCCGCAAGACTCCGCGAAAGAATAGATTTTGCGCTTTCAAGCAAATACAGAGGAATGAGGGTGAAAATTCTCGGCCCCGCGCCTGCCTCAATAGTGAAAATCAGCGGAAAATACAGGTACAATATTATATTAAGGATGAAAAACACAAGACGTGCGAGAAATCTTGTTTCGCAGATCATAAGAGATTTTCTTGCAAATAAACAAAACAAAAAATTCGGGATAATCCCCGATATAAATTCTACGGATATTTAGGAGAGCTTTCATATGGCATTGAGAAATATACTAAACGAAAAAGAACCCTTGCTCAGAAAAAAAAGCAGGCCCGTTACGGAATTTAACGACAGGCTTCATGAGCTGTTGGATGATATGAAAGAGACACTTCTGCTTGCTGACGGGGTCGGGCTTGCGGCACCTCAGGTAGGAGTGCTGAGACGAGCTGTAATCGTCAATGTCGATGACAACTATATTGAACTGATAAATCCGGAAATTGTGAGTGCAAAGGGCGAGGAAACGAGTCCGGAGGGATGTCTCAGTATACCCGGAGTATGCGGAACGGTTACACGGCCGTATCAGGTTAAGGTAAAAGCTTTCGACAGAAACGGAAAGCAGTTCACAGTAAGCGGAAAAGGGCTTCTTGCGAGGGCATTCTGCCATGAAATAGACCATCTTGACGGAATCCTTTTTATCGATAAGGTTATTGACTTCTGCAATGAGAACGGGGAACGGTAAATGAAAATCTTATATATGGGCACGCCTGACTTCGCAGTGCTTCCGCTTAAAAAGTTAGTCGGGGAAAAGCATGAGATACTCGGTGTCATAACACGCGAAGATAAGCCTAAAGGCAGGGGAATGAAGGTTCTGATGACGCCTGTAAAGGAATATGCACTGACAGAGCACATTCCCGTCTTTCAGCCGTCAACAGTTAAAGACAATGCAATCGCAGACCTGCTCCGTGAGTTAAATCCGGAAATCATAATAGTTGTGGCATACGGAAAGATTCTCCCGGAGTATATTTTGAAATATCCGAAATACGGCTGCGTTAATCTCCATGCGTCTCTGCTTCCGAGATACCGCGGCTCGGCTCCGATACAGCACGCCGTCTTGAACGGCGATGAAGTAACCGGAGTTACCACAATATTTATGGATAAGGGAATGGATACAGGAGACATTCTTTTGAAAGAAGAGGTAAAAATCGAACCGAATGACACGTCCGAAAGTATGTTTGAAAAGCTTTCGGTGGTCGGCTCGGACTTGCTGATAAGAACTGTCAACTCAATAGTTGACGGGACGATAACAAGAACGCCTCAGCAGGAAAAATTTGCAACATATGCACCGCCCATAAAAAAAGAGGATGCGAGGATAGATTGGAGTAAAACGGCAAGCGAAATTTCAAATCTTGTAAGAGGAAGCTTCTCTTGGCCGATTGCATACACGGAAAGCAACATAGGGCGAATTAAGGTTTATTCCGTATGCGAGGGTGGCTCCTCGGCAGATTGCGGAAAGGTGATTTCCGTTTCGGATAAGGGACTTGAGGTCGGATGCGGTGATAAGACGGTTTTAATCACGCGTTTTCAGGTAGAAAGCGGAAAGCGAATGACGCCCGCGGAATATTTCAGAGGTCATGAGAGCATAGTGGGCTCGTATCTAAAATAGGAGGTTTGTTATGGGTTATTATTACGGAATAGATATCACATATATCGTACTTGTACTGCCTGCGGTAATATTTGCACTGATTGCGCAAATGCGTGTGAACAGCGTATTCAAGAAATTTTCTGCTTACCCTAACAGGCGTGGTATTACAGGTGCGCAGGTTGCCGAAAGAATGCTCACCGCGTTCGGAATAAACGGAGTGAGAGTGGAGAGGGTCAGCGGAAATTTAACCGACCACTTTGACCCGCGCACAAATACGGTGAGGTTATCCGATTCGGTTTATAATTCGACTTCCGTAGCCGCGGCGGGAGTTGCCGCTCACGAATGCGGTCATGCAATGCAATATGCAGTCGGATACGGCCCAATAAAGCTCAGAAATCTTATAATACCTGTTTGTCAGTTCGGTTCTTCTCTTGCAATGCCGTTGATTCTTATAGGTTTTATATTGACGGTTCAGCCCCTTGTAAACCTTGGTATACTGTTTTTTGCACTTGCAACGTTCTTTCAGCTTGTTACACTTCCGGTGGAGTTTAACGCCTCGGGAAGAGCGTTGGAAACACTGAGTTCTGCCAATATATTAGACGCAGGCGAGAACGGAGCGGCAAAGAAAGTGCTTGGCGCGGCTGCTATGACATATGTTGCGGCACTTGCGGTGTCGCTGGTTCAGCTTTTGCGCCTTATCATTCTTTTCGGTAGAGGGAGCAAAAGAGATTGAATAACAAGGACGCACGCGGAGTCGCGCTTGACGCTCTGACGGCATTCAGAAAAAGAAATGCGAGGATTGAAGGATACCTCAAAAATGAAATGGGAAAAAACAACCTCTCGCGGCAGGACAGCGCGCTCGCGACAGAGATAACTAACGGCGTACTGCAAAATATGCTGTATCTCGATTATTGCATTTCCTGCTTTTCATCAATAAAGATAAATAAGATTTCGCCGGGTATACTCGATATTATGAGGGCGTCGGCGTATCAGATTCTGTTTCTCGACAGAGTCCCCGACTCTGCGACGGTCAACGATGCCGTTGCTCGGGCAAAACGAAACAATTATAAGGCAGGCGGGTTTGTTAATGCCGTACTGAGAAAGCTCTCGGCACAGAAGAAAGACATACCGAAACCCGAGGGCGACAGTTCATACGTGATGTCGGTTAGCTACAGCACTCCACTTTCTCTTGTTAATGCGCTGGTAAGGGAATACGGTGAGAAAGTCTGCGAAGACATACTTCGTTCAAACAATGAAAAGGTGCCGACGACTATTCGTGTAAATACGCTTAAAACAACATCGGAAGCACTGATTAAGTCTCTCTCCGATAAAGGATTAAATGCAGAAAAAGACATTGCGGAAGATTCTGTACGAATTGCATCGATAGGTAATATCGAAAAATCAGATGAGTTCGGAAACGGACTGTTCTATGTTCAGGATACGGCGAGTCAGCTTGCCGCAAAAACACTCTCGCCAAAAAGCGGAGCAAGTGTTTTAGACGCCTGCGCGGCACCGGGCGGTAAGTCGTTTTACATGGCAATGCAAATGAAAAACATAGGAAAAATCGTGTCGTGCGATGTTTTTGAGCATAAGCTAAAGTTAATAGACGAGGGCGCGAAACGTCTCGGTATAAATATAATTACTACGGAAATCAGAGACGCGTCGGAATACGATGCGGAATATGACCAAAACTTTGATTTCATATTGGCAGATGTTCCGTGTTCGGGATTTGGAATTATACGAAGAAAACCCGATATACGATACAAGAATGCAGATGAAACGGGAGAACTGCCGTCAATTCAGCTGAAAATCCTTGAAAACCTTTCGGAATATGTAAAAAAAGGCGGATGTATTCTGTACTCCACCTGCACAATTCTTTCACGCGAGAACAGCGATGTTATCCGCTCTTTTGTCTCCAAAAGAAATGATTTTGAAGAAATGAGCGGGGATTATCCCGACATTCCGCATATAAACAATGAATACGGCGTAACATTCCTTCCGCATTTAAGTGGGACGGACGGGTTTTATATGTGTAAGCTCAGGAGGAAAAATGATTGATATACTTTCTATGGGATTTGACGAGCTTGGCGATTACATAGCATCAATAGGCGAGGCACGATTCAGAACGGGGCAAGTGTTTTCATGGTTGCACAGTGGTGTCTCATCCTTTGACGAGATGAGCAATATTTCAAAGGAGTTGAGAAAAAAGCTTTCCGAAGAATGTGTTATAAGCAGTGCCGAGTGTGTGAGGTGCCAAAAATCGAAATACGACGGAACACGCAAATACCTGCTCAGGTTTTCTGACGGAAACTGTGTTGAATCGGTATTCATGAAATATAATCACGGAAATACGGTGTGTATTTCCACACAGGTGGGATGCAGAATGGGATGTAAATTCTGCGCGTCTACGAAAAACGGGTTAGTAAGAAATTTGCTGCCGTCTGAAATGCTTTCTGAATTGTTTGCCATAATAAAAGATACAGGCGAGAGAATATCGAATATTGTACTGATGGGAACGGGAGAACCGCTCGACAACTACGACAACGTAATTCGTTTTCTTCATCTTGTAAACGATGAACGCGGATTAAATATCGGTATGCGCCATATATCTCTTTCAACGTGCGGTTTGTGTGAGAAAATCGAGAAGCTTTCCGAGGAAAATCTCCCGATTACCTTGTCTGTTTCGCTTCACGCACCGACGGACGAAAAACGGAATGCAATAATGCCGGTAAACAAAGCATACGGAGTGGAACGCCTAATTAAAGAGTGTAAAGACTATTTCAATAGAACTTCAAGGCGTATATCTTTTGAGTACACCATGATAAAAGATAAAACAGACGGCATCGAAAGCGCACACGAGCTTGTAAGACTGCTGGGCGGTTTTCCGTGCCATGTAAATCTTATTCCGCTGAACAGAATCAGCGGAGGTGAGCTGTCGCCGAGCGGGAGCGAGGCTATACAAAAATTCAAAGACTGTCTTGAGAACGGCGGAATAACTGTTACGGTCAGAAGAAGTCTCGGGGCTGATATTGACGCAGCATGCGGACAGCTTCGACAAAACTATATTTCCAAATAACTTCGGCAAATCGCAGCCGAAATGCGATGACCGCTTTTGCGGAAACGGAGAAAAAATGTTTGCTTGGGGAAAATCGGATATAGGCAGGGTGCGAAAAGAAAATCAGGACTCATATGCGTTTGATGTCTCTGATGTTAAAACACCGGCCTATGCAGTTGTTTGCGACGGAATGGGCGGCGCGGCCGCCGGAAATGTCGCAAGCAGACTCGCGGTAGACACATTTATCGAATGTGTAAAGTCTGCCGAATATAAATCTATGTCAAATGAAAAACTTGAGGAAACGCTTATCAGCGCTGCACGGTCGGCAAACCAAGTTGTTCATGATACCGCGAAGGACGATAATAAGCTTCACGGCATGGGGACTACGCTTGTTGCGGTATTGGCGGAGCGTGAAAATGTTGCGGTTATCAATATCGGAGACAGTCGTGCGTACAAAATATCGCAGGACGGCATATCAAGAATTACCCGCGACCATTCTCTTGTAGAGGATATGGTCAGAATGGGAGAGCTGACGGAAGAGCAGGCTCAGGAACATCCGGGAAAGAACTTGATAACACGCGCAGTCGGAACAGACAGCACCGTGTCGGGCGATACGTATTTTCCGCATATTGAACCGAACGACTATATCTTGCTTTGTTCGGACGGTCTTTCAAATCTTGTAACAGAACAGGAAATCCTGTTTGAAGTATTGTACGGCGGAGAAAACTGTGAATGCTGTAATCGGCTTGTCGATATTGCAAATGAACGCGGCGGTTACGATAACATTACCGTAGTTCTTCTTTCGTTTTAGATGAGGGGGATGTAATGATGGCTGATAAATATATTGGAAAACTTCTTGATAACAGATATGAGATACTCGAAGTTATAGGCACGGGCGGAATGGCAGTTGTTTATAAAGCACTGTGTCATAGATTAAACAGATATGTGGCGGTAAAAATACTTAAGGACGAGTATGCAAAGGACGAACAGTTCAGAAACAGATTCCATGCGGAAAGCCACGCTGTCGCCATGCTTCAGCACCCCAACATCGTCGCCGTATACGATGTTTCAAGGTCAAATTCCGTAGAATACATAGTTATGGAGCTCATAGACGGCATGACGCTCAAGCAGTATATGGAGCGTCGCGGTGTCTTGACCCAAAAAGAGGCGGTCCATTTCACCGTACAAATTCTGAAGGCTCTCTCGCACGCACATTCAAGAGGAATAATACATCGTGATATTAAACCGCACAATATAATGCTTCTCCGTGACAGCACAGTTAAGGTTGCGGATTTTGGAATAGCGCGTCTTGAGTCGTCGCAGAGAACTATTACACGCGAAGCATTCGGCTCGGTTCACTATATTTCACCGGAACAGGCTCGCGGAAGCAACATTGATTGCCGAACCGATATTTATTCGACAGGCGTGGTCATGTATGAGATGCTGACGGGACGCCTTCCGTTTGAGGGAGATACACCTGTATCGGTTGCAATACAGCATATAAACTCATTGCCACTGAATCCGAGGGAAATAAACCCGGAAATTCCCGAAGCACTCGAAAAAATCATAATGAAGGCAATGGCACCGTCTGTATCAAAAAGATATTCTTCGGCGGACGAAATGCTCCGCGATATAGAGGAGTTCCGCAAAAATCCGTTTGTTACTATCGACTATTCCGCTCCGACGGCCGATGCCGAGGAGGACAATGAACAAACAAGAAAAATTGAGATTAATGAAACTGATGACGGCGATGAGGTCTTTGAGATTGCCGATGATAACAAGAAGCGCGGAATAAGGGAAAAGATGCCGTTGATTGCGGCTATTGCGGCAGGAATAATATTTGTTGCGGGCGTAGTAACTCTTGTTTCGTCATTCTTCGGCGGTTCATCTAAAGTGTATAAGGTTCCGAATGTGCTTGGTATGACAATAGAGGAAGCGTCAAAGGAATACCGCAACTTTGAAATCATTGAAACAGATAAGGATAAACGAGAGTACAGCAATGAATATGATGAGGGGTGCATAATCAAGCAATCCCCGAAATCGGATGAAGAGACATCTTCGCGCAAGATTTATGTAACTCTGAGCCGGGGAAAACGCTCGGATTCCACAGTTCCGACAGAACTTGTGAATATGAGTAAGGAACAGGCGCAAATTGTAGCCGACCGCGAAGGCTTTACCATAAGCTTTGAGGATGAAGCGTCTGACGATGTTCCGGAAGGCAGCATTATAAGAACCGTTCCCGAAGCAGGGAGTCCTTTTGGGGATGATATGAAGGTAACGGCATATATAAGCACGGGAAAATCTGTTAAGGATGCGGTGGTTCCTTATCTTATCGGCCTCACGGAAGAAAAGGCAGAACTTGCCCTTAGGTCAGCGAAACTCGTAAAGGGAAATGTATCTTACGAAAACAGCAGTACGGAAAAAGGTCTTGTCATAAAACAGTCTGTGTCCTCCGGCGAGGTTTGCGGTGAGGGTTCAAGCGTAGGTATTACGATAAGCCTCGGCGAGGCAAAGCAGGAACCGTCAAAGCTGACAACTCCCTCAAATCCGACACAAAAACCGACACAGAAACCGTCCGATAATAGTGAAAACAATCACGACGGAAATGTAACAATAACACGCTCAATACGTCTCCCGTCAGACCCAAACACTTTTACGGTAAAGATTACCGTAAACGGAATTACGCAATACGAAAAACAGCACAGCGGCAGCGACGGCTCGGTAAACGTTTCGCTCAAGGGCAAAGGTGCATCAACTGTTTGTGTCTACATAAACAACGTGCTCAGACAGGAAATACCGATAGACTTTAAGTAACTATGAGTGTTTTTGGAAGAATATTAAAGGGAATAGGCGGGTTCTATTATGTTGATACGGGAGATGACATAATAACGTGCCGTGCCCGCGGAAAGCTTAGGAAAATGGGCGTTACACCGTATGTCGGCGACATTGCGGAGGTTGACGTACAAAGCGACGGCACGGGTTTCGTGCTCGGCGTTAAAGAACGTAAAAATCTGATGGAACGCCCGCCGATAGCCAATATAGACCAAATTGTGGTTGTGGCATCTAAAGCTCCTCCCGAAACCGACGCTTACTTTATTGACAGAATTGCAGCGATTGCGATAAAAAGCAACATACCCGTTGCCGTTGCAATAAACAAATGTGACGAAGATTCGGGGGAAGCTCTGAGCGAAATTTACAAGAATACAAATATTAGAGTTTTCAAAGTGAGCGCAAAGAGCGGATACGGCATTTTGTCGCTTACAGATTTCCTGTCGGGTAAGCTTACAGCTCTGGCAGGGAATTCGGGCGTCGGAAAAACAAGCATAATAAATGAAATCTCGGGAAACGGGATTGCGCTTGAGACGGGTGAAATCAATAAGAAAATCGGCCGCGGCAAGCACACGACACGTCAAGTGGAAATATTGAAAATTTCAAAGGATACATGGATTGCGGACACACCGGGATTTTCTGCCTTTGATTTTTCAAAATCCGACGAAATAACAAAGGAAGACCTTGCAGAACTGTTTGGAGAGTTTGAGCCTTTTACCGATAAATGCAGATTCAACGGGTGCCTCCATTCAAAAGAGGACGGGTGTGCGGTCGTTAGGGCGGTGAAAGACGGTATAATCAGCAAATCACGGCACAGCAGCTATGTGCGTATGCTTGATGAAATTAAGGCAGTCAAGAAATATAAGTAGAAAAAGGGATATGCGATGAAACCAAAATCAGGAATGATAAAATATGCGTTAAGCTTAATAACAGACCAGTTTTTTGCGGTCGTGGTATCAATACTTCTGATGAATATAATAAACTTTTTCTTTCCCGACAGGCTTGAATTTATTCAATATCTGCTCTCGTTTTTGTTCTTCACAATATTTTTGTATGTTGATTCGTGGGGAAAGGCTTCGTCTGATAAAGTGAAGCAAAAACTCGGTGCGGCAACGCATTTTAAGTTAAAAGGATTTGTGTTTGGCGCGATAGCGGCTATTCCGTCCGTAATCATCGCCGCGCTTGCATTTCTTTCGGAGGTCGGGGTAATTGCGGGATATGAGTTTTTGCATATCAATGTATTCGTTCTTATAAATCGTTTCTGGCAAATCCCGCTCGGGCTTATTCTGTCAGGTGCGGTGAACAGTGCACCGTGGGTCAATATACTGCTGCCATTGTGGGTTCCGATAGTATCCGGGGTGGGATATCTCTTCGGCAGCCTTGATATTACCATAAGAAACCTGCTCCTGTACTCGCGAAGCGATAAATCCTAAAAGAATATTTTTGTTTTCTCTTCAATATTTATGATTTATGAGGTGAAAGCAAAATGAGAAAAGACTTGATATTTTTTGCTGCATTTGTGGGTTTTGTGGCGGTGCTTGCAGTCGTCTGCAGAACAGCCGTACGAACATCGACAAATTTGACTGCAGACACACGGCATACGGTCGTCATTGACGCAGGTCATGGCGGAGAAGACGGAGGGGCCGTCGGCATCAGCGGAATACTTGAAAAGGAAATCAACCTCGGCGTATCCCAAAAGCTTGAAAGTCTGCTTATGTTCTGCGGAGTTAATACAAGCATGACGCGCAGGGAGGATATATCACTCAATTCCGATACATCGTCCCCGATACGGAAGAGAAAAGCCTCGGATATAAAGGAACGCGTTAAGACAGTTGTAAATACCCCGAACGCCGTGCTTATAAGCGTACATCAAAATTCGTTTCCGCAAGATAATTGCAAGGGAGCGCAGGTGTTTTTCTCGGGGAACAATGCAGAGAGCAAGGTGTTGGCAGAGCTTGTTCAGAACTATCTAAAGGACGGCATCGACGACGGTAACCACCGCGTCGAAAAGCGAGCCGATGACAGCATATTTATACTGAAAAACGTGAACTGCCCGGCAATTCTCGTGGAGTGCGGGTTTGTTACAAACAGCAGAGAGTCCGCACTGCTTATGACGGAAGAATACAGATTGAAGCTTGCGGTATGTATTACCGGAGCATATTTGAAATATACAGATGAGTGTTAGAAGAGGGATATCATGAAATCAAAAACAGTGTATGTGTGCGACAACTGCGGAAATGAGTTCCTGAAATGGAGCGGGAGGTGTTCTGCCTGCGGGGAATGGAATACCATACGAGAAATGTCGATTGCTCCGAAGAAACAATCCGAACGGGCGGCTGCACGCGACCGCGGGTCTATTGTACCCATAACTGAAATAGACGTAAAAGATGAGATGCGCTTCGATACGGGAATGGGTGAGCTAAACCGCGTTCTCGGAGGCGGAGCTGTTCACGGCTCTATTGTCTTGGTGGGCGGTGAGCCGGGAATAGGAAAATCAACAATACTTTTGCAGATTTGCTCAAATCTCTGCCGTCAGTCAAAAGTACTTTACATATCGGGAGAAGAGTCTCCGCGCCAGCTTAAGCTCCGAGCAAAGAGACTTGATGTGAATCCGGATAATCTGTATGTTTATGCGGGAACCGATGTTGATGATATTCTTGCGGTAACAGACCAAACATCGCCGGATATAATGATAATAGACTCGGTTCAGACTATTTACAGAAGTGATATCCAGTCAACTCCGGGAAGCGTATCACAGGTGCGTGAATGTACCATGACATTCATGGAGCTTGCAAAAGGTAAGGGCATAACCGTTTTCGTTGTCGGACACGTAAATAAAGACGGGTACATTGCAGGTCCGAAAATTCTGGAACACATGGTAGACTGCGTTTTATACTTTGAGGGCGATAAAAATATGTCGTACAGGATACTGCGCGCGGCGAAAAACAGATACGGCTCAACGAATGAAATCGGAGTATTTGAAATGATGGATAAAGGACTGCGCGAGGTTCCGAATCCTTCGGCAGTGCTGTTAGACGGCAGACCGTGCGATGTGCCGGGAACTTGTGTTGCATGTGTTATGGAAGGAACACGCCCGATTCTTGCCGAAATTCAGGCTCTTGTTGCAACCGCCGCCTACGGAACAGCGCGGAGAATGAGCTCCGGAATCGATTACAACAGAGCAACGCTCCTTCTTGCGGTTCTTGAACGGCGTGCAGGGTTTAAGATGGGCAATTATGATGCGTATATAAATGTTGTAGGCGGACTGAAAATTGACGAAACATCAGCCGACCTTCCTACGGTACTTGCAATAGCTTCTGCATGCCGTGATAAACCGCTCCCGCCGGATCTTGCGGCATTCGGCGAGGTTGGGCTTACGGGTGAAATCCGTTCGGTTTCCGCCGCACAGCAGCGGATATTCGAGATAAAGCGTCTCGGATTTAAAAAGTGTATAATGCCGAAGCAAAACTCAAAGGATATTCAAATACCGGAAGGATTGGACGTAATGTTTGCAAGAAATCTGCGTGAGGCCATCGCGGCATTGCTGTGATTTTCCTTTATTCAGTTAAAAAAATCTCTTGGCCCGATTGACTTTGAGGCTCAATCGGGCTATTATATGTACAGAAGATTTTATTATAAAAAATTACATTTTGGAGGATGACAAATGAGTCGAAAAGCCGCCCGCGAAGTTGCCGTTCATATAGTTTATGACTACGGTTTTAACAATGAGATAGGAGACGAATCGCTCGCGCATTTCTTAAGCAAGGATTTTGCAAAGAGTGTTGCCGCCGATACAGACGTTTACTCGCGCGTCGGGGAAGAACAGCATTCGTATATACTGTCAATTATTAAAGGGGTTGCCGAAAATCGCGACGAAATTGACAGTCTTATAAAAAAATACTCTGTGGGCTGGAATTTGAACAGAATTTCAAGAATTGCAATGGCCATAATGCGTGTTGCGGTGTACGAATCCAAGTTTTCTGATGATGTCTCCGAGAGCATAGCAATCAACGAGGCTGTTGAAATTTCAAAAAAATATGACACGGCCGAAACAGCATCTTTTATAAACGGAGTTTTGGGAAGTATCGTCAGAGAGGGCAAGTCTTAAATGGCACATCACATTTGCAGTATAACCGAATTAAACTCATACGTAAAAAATCTCGTCGATTCGGACGCAAATCTCTCTGCAGTGTATGTCCGCGGAGAAATTTCAAATTATAAATTCCACTCATCGGGTCATCATTATATGAGTCTTAAGGATGATTCTTCATCGGTTCGTGCCGTTATGTTTAAATACGATGCGATGAAGCTTAAATTCAGGCCCGAGAACGGAATGAAAATAATTGCGCTCGGCAGGGTCAGCGTATACCCGAGGGACGGGCAGTATCAACTCTATATAAACAATATGATTCCGGACGGAATAGGAGCATTGTATGCAGCCTTTGAACAGCTTAAGAGAAAGCTTGAGGGCGAGGGGCTTTTTGATGCCTCAAAAAAGAAGCCGATACCGAGATATCCTTCCAGGATAGCCGTAATCACATCTCCGACAGGCGCTGCGATACGCGACATATTGCGTATTTTAAAGGCACGTTATCCCCTGTGCGATGCAGTCGTGTGCCCTGTGCTTGTTCAAGGAAAGGATGCGCCGGCGGATATAGCTTCAATGATAAAATACGTAAATCTGCATAAAATTGCAGACCTCATAATCACAGGACGCGGCGGCGGATCGCTTGAGGATTTGTATGCTTTCAATGACGAAGCGGTAGCCCGTGCAATATCAGATTCCGAAATACCCGTAATTTCTGCGGTAGGACATGAACCGGATGTAACCATTGCCGATTTTGTGGCAGATTTAAGGGCGGCTACGCCGTCAAATGCGGCCGAACTCGCAGTTCCTGATGTGGCAGAGCTTTTGCGTCGCTTGAAGGACTCAGATTCGCGCATATCGGGCTTGTTTTTATCAAGAATAGCGTTTTCGAGAGAACGGGTGAAAAAGCTGTCAGAGAAGAGAGTTATGGCATCACCGCGCGCCTATTTTTCAGAGAGAAGAATGGCGCTTGACGGTTTGTCGGAAAGAATGGGAAACTCCGAAAAGCTCAAAATTGCATTCGCAAGGGAAAAGTTCTCGCGTGCGGCCGCTGCTCTTGACGCTATGAGCCCGCTTAAGGTAATAGCACGCGGATATTCTATTGCTACAAATGAAAACGGAGATGTTTTAAAAACGATAAAAAACGTGAAAAAAGATGATGAAATAGACGTGCGTATGTGCGACGGCATCGTGAAATGCACTGTAAATACGGTTGAAGGAGTTTAAGATATGTCCGAAACAAAAACATTTGAATCTTCAATGAAAAGATTGGAAGAAATAGTGAGTCTTTTGGAAAAGGGAGACGCTCCCTTGGATGACTCTCTAAAATTATTTGAAGAGGGCACGGCGTTAATAAAAGCTTGCTCTGATATGCTTGACAATGCCGAACAGAAAGTAACAATTCTACTGAAAGGGGAAACTCCGTCGGAAAGGGAGTTTTCAGAGGAGCAAGTCGGTGAATAATGAAAACAAATTAAGAGAATATCAGGCAATCATAAACACGGCGCTTGAGGAGGCAATTAAGGGATCGTCGGAAATATACGGGAAAATATTTGAGGCGATGAGATACAGTCTTAACGCAGGCGGAAAACGCATACGGCCTGTTCTTGTGCTTGAATTTGCCGCGGCCTTTGGCGGAGATGTGAAATCTGCGCTTCCGTTTGCGGTTGCACTTGAAATGATACACACATATTCGTTGATACACGATGATTTGCCGTGTATGGACGATGACGACCTCCGCCGCGGCCGACCGACAAACCATAAGGTTTACGGCGAAGCCACTGCCGTTCTCGCGGGAGACGCATTGTTAAACCGAGCATTTGAACACATTACCGCAAACACTGCTTCGCTTCCGCCAGACACGGTTCTCCGTGCGGCAGCTTGTCTTGCAAGATGTTCCGGCGCGGACGGCATGATAGGCGGTCAAATAATTGACCTGCTCGGCGAAAAACAGGAACTCTCCGAGAGTGAAATGCTGAAACTTATAGACATGAAAACAAGTGCGCTGATACGTGCAGGCGTGCTTATGGGATGTATAATCGGCGGTGCTTCCGAAAGTGACATGAAACTTGCAAAAGAGTACGCGGACAATATAGGTTTGGCATTCCAAATCAAAGACGACATTTTGAATGTTGAAGGGAGCGCAGAAACACTCGGAAAAGATGTCGGAAACGACGAAAAAAGCGGGAAGTCTACATTTGTGCGCCTTCTCGGAATTGAGGAGTGCAAGAGACGTTTGGATGCACTCACAGAGTCTGCGGTTAATGCAGTAAAAAATCTCCCCGAAAGCGATTTCCTTGTGTGGCTTGCGTATAAACTTCTTGAGCGCGAAAAGTAATCTCGTTTGCAAAAATGTGCATTTCATGTTATAATTATATTGATTAAGTTATGGGTGCAGTATCCTAGTCAGTTCTACCAATTTCCAGGACGGGCCTAAAAATCCGTAGAAGGGCATATCGATGAAGTCCCTTGTGCTTGCTTCTCTCGCCCAGATTGGGGTGAGTGCTGGGGGTTAAGGCTTCAGGGCGGCCTACAATGGCATGTATCACCGACCCTGTTGCCGTGGAGACCCGACTGCGTGCATTCGCCTATACCATCATAGTTTTATGATTGCGGACGATGTACGTACCGGGGTTAAACCTGCAATGCGGTGCCTGGCATAAGCCTTGTGCTGTGTGCAGAGTAGCCTGCCTTGAGTGATACCGGTGAATAGGAGACCAGTGCCGCCTCGTTTGGCCAAACACGGCGTTGCATATCGCTCCTTGAAACCCTTGTTGCAAAAGAGGCTAAGAATTGGTGTGACTGTCATGGAAATCATCTAGGCTGTCGTGCAGGCAGGGATTTGCAGTGCGGACTAAGTGGCGATTCGGTTTCGATACAGGCAACGTATCGGTGCAGAGTTTAAAGGGAAACCGCCCTCATTGGCGACAAAGGGTACTTTGTATGGAAATCATACCGAACCTAAGCCGTAAGATTACCCCTGTCTGCCGCCCATTATTAATATATATTTGGAGGTTATCACACCGTGAAAGACGGCGATTTACCGCAAAATAAGAAAAATAAGAGAGCACAGAAGGATTCACCTCTGCGTTGGACGGTTACTATCATCATAATCAGCTTTTTTCTGTCCGTTTTATTCAACGCAATATCAGAGGTATCACTCAAAAATGTAAGTATTGTCCCGGCGTTTTTTATACTCGGTGCGTTTATATTTATAGGGATAGCGTTTGATGTTTTTGGTATGGCGGCAGCAACCGCGTCTGAAAAACCTTTCCATGCCATGTCGTCGAGGAAGATATCTGCGGCAAAGCGGGCAATTATGCTTGTGCGAAATTCTGAAAAGGTTTCAAACTTTTGCAATGACGTCGTCGGGGACATTTGCGGAATTATGAGCGGGTCTACCGCAGCGGTCATTGCCGGCACTCTTCCGATTTCATCTCCTTCTCTGCGCTTTATCATAACGCTTGTGATCATGGGATTTGTAGCAAGTATTACGATAGGCGGTAAAGCCCTCGGAAAAGGGTTTGCCATAAAGTATAACAGTGAAATTGTCCTGTTCATGGCGCAAATTATAAGTATATTCACCAAAAAGTAATTTTAGTGGGGAATTTTAGTAATGGGCTATCTCGAAAAAATTAACAGTCCGGACGATATAAAAAAACTATCGGTTTCAGAATTATATGTTCTCGCAGATGAAATCAGGGGCTTTCTCGTAGATAATGTGTCAAAAACAGGCGGACATCTTGCATCTAACCTCGGGATTGTGGAGCTTACGCTTGCGATACATAAGGTTTTTGATACAGCGAAGGACAGACTCGTTTTCGATGTCGGACACCAGAGCTATGTCCATAAGATTATAACGGGCCGCAGAAAAGAATTTGAAAATCTCCGCAAATTTAAAGGTATGTCCGGTTTTTCCCGCCCGAAAGAGAGTATACACGATTCCTGTATATCGGGCCATGCCTCTAATTCAGTTTCCGTTGCACTCGGCATGGCACGTGCACGAACACTCAGCGGGGACAACTATTCCGTAATTTCAGTAATAGGAGACGGTGCGTTGACCGGCGGTTTGGCGTATGAGGGCATGAGTGATGCCGGGCAAAGCCATGAACCGCTTATTGTCGTGCTTAACGACAATGAAATGTCAATCACAAAAAATGTAGGTGCGATGACCGACTACCTCGCAAGACTCAGACTTCGTCCGCGCTATTTACACTTCAAAGACGTTTATAGAAGGTTCATCAAAAAAACAAAACTCGGGGTTGCTTTTGACAATGGGGTTCATAGCCTGAAAAACGCATTTAAAAGCACATTCCTTCCGTCGTCATGGTTTGAGGATATGGGATTCACATATTTGGGACCGGCGGACGGACATGATTTAAAGTATATCATCTATCTTCTTGAGCTTGCGAGAGATTTAAACCGTCCTGTGGTAATCCACCTGATGACAAAAAAAGGAAAGGGATACGAGCTTTCCGAGAAAAATCCCCAGGATTATCACGGAGTGGGCAGTTTTGACGTAAACGCAGGTATTTCCGGGGAAATAAAAAAGGAAACATTTTCATCTGTTTTCGGTGATGAAATAAAGAAAATAGCGTCGGAAAATAATCGTGTGTGCGCAATAACGGCGGCGATGACATCGGGAACAGGGCTCACAGCGTTTGCAGAAGAGTTTCCGGATAGATTTTTTGATGTCGGAATAGCCGAAGGACATGCTGTTTCTATGGCGGCGGGTCTCGCCTCACAGGGAATGATTCCCGTGTTTGCGGTTTACTCGACATTTCTTCAACGCGCTTACGACATGATATTGCACGATGTGGCAATTTCAAATCTTCATGTTGTGTTTGCAGTAGACAGAGCCGGATTGGTGGGGCAGGACGGCGAAACGCATCACGGCGTTTTCGATGTATCGTATTTGTGTGATGTTCCGGGAATGAAAATACTTGCACCGTCAAACTTTTCGGAACTCCGCGCAATGCTCCGCTATGCCGTTTCGGCTGACGGACCTGTCGCCGTGCGATATGACAAGGGATGCGAGGGTGAATACAAGGAAAATTCTTTCTTGGTAAATAATCCAATCAGCGCAGTTATACGGCAGGGAATCGATGTAACGCTTATTTCGTACGGAAAACTTATAAATACTGC
>CAKSEF010000012.1 GCA_934446465.1 uncultured Oscillospiraceae bacterium | reverse complement strand
TGCGATTGTTACGTTAAGTACCGCATCGTCGGGAATCTGCTTTCCCTCGGGGATGTTAGCGTCCGCCGAACCGCCGCCGCTTCCGCCTTTGCATGAGCAAAGCGCAAACAGCATTATAACTGCCAAGATAAGTGCCAAAAATCTTTTCATGTTTTCCTCTCCTTGTTTTTTTATTCAGTTGACCGATTAATAGTTTAGCAATATTTTTTCTCTTTGTCAATACAATTTTAAAAAAAGGACACGCTTGATTACATGTCCGTTTTTAGTGTTTTTATTGAATTTTTAACGGCTTGCACCGCCTCCTCCGAAGCTGCCGCCTCCTCCGGAAAAGCCGCCGAAGGAACCGCCTCCGAAAGATCCTCCCGAAAATCCGCCGAAGGAGCTTGGCGGAATAAACGTGCCGTGTCCTCTTCCACCGCCGCCGCGGCGTGAGAGAACCCCGATTATTATTATCATTATAATGACTGCCGAAATAATTACGGTAACAGCCGCTTCATCGCCCTCCTCGTCCGAAATGTCGGGCATCGCGACATCCTCAGGCACTTCCTCGCCGTACTCGGCGTAGACCTCCTCGGCTATGCTGTTCCATGTGTCTTTAACGGCGGAATCCCAATCTCCCGAATTCATGGACGGAACGGTCCATGTGTCAAGTATGCGGCCGCACTTTGCATCGTTCAGCGCGCCCTCAAGTCCGTAGCCGACCTCAATCCGCACGTGCTTTTCAGTTGTGGTAAACAGGATCAGAACGCCGTTGTTTTTCTCTGCGTCGCCTATCTGCCAGCCTCGGGCAAGGCTCATCGAGTAGTCCTCGAGAGAACTGCTTCCCGTGTCCTCAACCGTAACAACAACCACCTGTGCACTTGTTCGTTTTTGAAGCTCTGCTCCGTTTTTCAGTATTTCATTTTCGGTTTTGTCCGATATCACGTTTGCAAAATCGTTCACATAGAACTTCTCCGTTGCGGACGGGAGCTCATCATCCCCGTAGGAACATGAGCAAAGAACCGCAAACACGATTACAAGCGAAAAAACTCTGAAAAATGCTTTCATAACTTATTCAAAGGACACTTGCGGTGCCTTCTCGCTACCCTCCTCGGCCTCAAAGAAATCGGCCTTTTCAAAACCAAATATTCCCGCAAAAATGTTGCCGGGGAATGTGCGTACCTTTTTGTTGTATGACGTTACCGCGCTGTTATAATCACGGCGAACCGTTGCTATTCTGTTTTCCGTTCCCGCGAGTTCGTCCATAAGTCCCGTGTAGGTTGTATTTGCCTTTAAGTCCGGATAGCTTTCGGCAACGGCAATAAGTCTTCCGAGAGCATTCGTCAGCTCACCGTCGGCCTGCGAGAGCTCAGACGCACTTGACGCGCCCATCAGCTTTTCGCGCGCTTCCGTTACTGCACTGAATACGTCCGACTCATGCTTTGCATATCCCTTTACCGTGTTTACCAGATTCGGGATCAAGTCCGCACGGCGCTGAAGCTGTGCCTGAACATTTGAAAGCTGTTCTTCGACATTTATCTGTGCCTTTGAAAGTCCGTTATACATTGATGCGAATATAATTGCGAGAATTACGACTATAACCAAAGTAATTATCAAGCCCTTGTTTTTCATGATATAACCCCCTTCAATTCCTTTTATAATTCTACACCACGCGCATATTATTGTCAAGAAAGCTAAGTTTTTCTTAAGAACAGAACGGACAGGCTTCTTTATCCGACTTTGGCCCATTCTTTTTTGTCATATTTATTGTAGTTGTAAAAATACATGATAAGGTCGGCAAGAACCATTGTGAAGTTGAGCACATAGAAAAACATGACATACCACTTAAAACTGCCGACTATGAGCTTCCCCGCAATTCCGCATATATAACCTGTTTCTATCATAATCAGAAATCCGAGGCTTTTACCCTTTGTAGTTTTTGACCTTATTGATTTTATGACATTCATCGGCCATGACGCGCCGAAGCATATCATCATAACCATTTCGCAGATTTCGGACATTTTATTTTCTCCTTCATTATAATAATTTCCAGTCTCGTATTATATCACACCGAATGTGCGATTTCCATATAATTCTTCCAAAAACGACAAAGTGTGCATTGGAATCAATGCACACTTTGTCTCTGCAAACTTATAGTCTCACGCTCCGCTCCGTTATTCCAAACTATTTCAAGCGAAACGGGAATATTTGATTTTGCAATAATCTCCGGTTTTTCCGAAGTCGAACTTCGTTTATTGCATATAAGGCTCAGTTCCCCGTCTTTGCCGAAAGGATATTTTTCAATTCCGTGTCTCTCGGTCAGATTTATGTTCCAGACTATTCTGTTATTCGGAACATCGGGTTTTATCCCGAAAACAAATTCAAACAGAATGGATATCGGTGAAAGCCCTGTCCAGCCGACAAAATCTGAATTTGACCAGTTTCCTCTTTGCGGTTTGCCGTCCTTAAAGACAGGTGCATAGTTTTCAAAAAGTGTGTTCTCTGTCTCAAAAACTTTGACAACGGCATCAAGGTGATTGAGTGCGATTCTGTGCGAAAGGGAATATTTCCCATATCCGTCAAGACCTTTGAGCACTGTGTAGTTAGTCGGAGACCAGACAGAACCGCGCCAATACCTTCCTTTCTCATCAAAACCCTTGCTGTCTTTCGAGAGAGACGGAATGCGGTGATCCGTCTTAAATTCTTTTTCATTTTCAAGATGCGCGATGAATGAATCAGCCCTTTCTTCGGGAACGCACTTTGCGAGAAGCGCCCAATATGAACCGATATGCTTAACTCCGTTCAATTCACCGTTCTTCCAAAGGTCATAGTAGAAGTTCGTCTCTTCATCCCACAGAGTTTCATTGATGACTTTGAAAAGATGTGCGCTTTCTGCGGAGAGCTCCTCGGTAAACTCTCCCCTGCCGATTTCTTTTGCCATCCTAATGAGTGTATTGCACGAAAGAAGCTCCTGCATACAACTGTCTGCCCAAACCATATGTCCGTTGCTGAACCATTCGTGGTATCCCTCCTGGAGTCTCGGCGAGTTGTCCATTCCGCAGCCGTATCCGGAAGAAAAATATGTGCCGTCCCGCCATGTAAAATGTTCCTTCATCCACCTGTGGTACGCCAAAAGGCACGGAAATACGCGTTTGAGCCTTTCCCTGTCCCCAAAATTCATATAATAGTCCCATTCACACCAAGGCATGACTTCCGGCCCTGTTGAAGAGGGGTCGTGTCTTGTGTAAGTATCGTCTCCGGAATTTTCGTCAATTTGACGGCAAATGTACCCGTCTTTATGTTGGTGAGAATAGAAATTATCGAGAGTTTTCTGAAATTTAAAAATTCTGTCGGCGTATTTTCCAAACATGAGCATAAATACGGAATCCCACATGAATATACATCCGTTGAATGCGGGGTCAATGTACGGGGCGACGAAGCCCGTTCCCTCTTTTGGCAAGCGAAGGTTTGAAAAAGCAATTTCCCAAGCTTTCCAATAACACTCAATGTGTTTTTGACGACCTTCCCATAACGGTTCGGGAAGCTTATTTACGATTTCGCCGAACCTTGGCAGAACTGTCAAATTCATCTCGGAGCCAATAAATGTATTTTCTGAAACAAGCCGTTCTTCGTAATATGACTTTTCGTTATTTTGCCTGAACGTTATCATTTTACCGACCTCATTGAATAAAACAGTTTTGTATATTTTGCGGTGTTATTGTCCGGTTCTCTTCTCATTTCTTCTGACCAAACTTACAATCGTCTCGACATGCTTAGTTCGCGGGAACATATCGACGGGTGTTGCGGAAACGGGTGTATAGCCTTTTTCCGAAAGTTCCTTCAAGTCGCGCGCGAGTGTTGCGGGGTCGCATGAGACGTAGACGATGCTCTTCGGCTCCATTTTGACCATCGCGTCCGTTACCTCGGGCGATATGCCCTTGCGCGGAGGGTCAACAATGATAACATCGGGTTTCTCCCCGCTTCCGCATATTTTCTGCGCCGCCTCTCCCGCATCCGCGCAGATGAACTCCGCATTTGATATCCCGTTAATTTCCGCGTTCTTTTTTGCGTCCGCAACGGCTTCGGGAATAACTTCAACCCCGATGACTTTTTTTAGTTTTTTTGCGAGGCAGAGTGTTATTGTTCCTATCCCGCAGTACAAATCGAGTGCGGTCTCCGCGCCGTTTGACAGGGCAAGCTCTGTCACTTTTGCATAGAGCTTCTCCGTCTGCGCATGATTTACCTGATAAAATGCCGCGGGTGATATTCTGAAACGGAGGTTACACAGCTCGTCCTCCGTGTACCCGTCTCCCCAAAGCGTTATATACTTTTCGCCCAGAATTACGTTTGTGTCCTCGCGGTTGATATTCAACACAACACCGCCGAGGTTTGCGCACGCTTTTCTTGCTTCCTCTATAAGCTCGTCCGTATGTGGAATCTTCCCCGTTGCAACGATTGTGAGCAGTGTCTTATACCTGCCGTTTCTGACGTATATATGGCGCAGAAGTCCCCTTCTGCGTCTTTCGTCATAGTGCGGAATTTTAAACCTCTTCTGCCAGCTTTCAACCGCATGGCGCAGTCGGTCGCTCTCCTCGCTCTGTATAAGGCATCTGTCCGACGGCACGATATCGTGGCTTCTCGACCTGTAAAAACCGCTTATTCCGTCGCCCGCCGGGAATTGCGCTTTATTTCGGTAGCACGTAATTGCCTCCGCTCCGATTATCGTATTTATCGGCACGGAAAGCCCGCCGATGCGTTCAATGGCGTCCCGAACGCGCGTTTCCTTTATTCTGAGTTCCTCGCGGTATGTCATATGCCAGAGCGAACATCCGCCGCATTTCGGAAAATACTCACACCCGCTCTTTATTCTTTCCTCGGACGCTTTGAGTACAGAAACAAGCCTTGCGTACGCAAAGCTCTTTTTTACCTTTAATATCTCAATTTCACATGTCTCGCCCTCAAGCGTATTCGGGACAAAAACCACAATGCCGTCTATGCGCGCAATTCCTGCGCCCTCGGTGGTACACCCTGTTATTTCCGCCGTATATCTGTTTCCTTTTTCCATTATTTCTTCCTCTTGAATATGAATGCAAGAGCAAGCGGAAGCGACAGTGCGACAACAACCGCAACATACGGGCTTTCCGCAAATGTGTTTCCTATATTCCCGAGCGTTTCGGGCGAGAGGAAGGTAATGAGTCCCGCAATCGCCGAAAACAGCGCACAGACCAGAACTGCGCCTGCCGCCACATCCTTCACGGCTTTCACAATTGTTTTATAGCTGTCTGCGACAAGATCGCACAAGAGCTCCACCGCGGTGTTCATCATCTCAGCCGAAAGCACGGCCGCGAAGCATATGAGAAACAGCGAAAATCTGTCTGCCCCGACCTTTCCGATAAAAGAAAATGCCAAGACGTACATCATCATGCAAATATGTATTCTGAAATTACGCTCGCTGAGCAAAACGTACCTCACTCCGGAAAAGGCGTGCGAGAAGCTCTTTCCGAGGCTTCGTATCTCCTGTTTAGGTTTCATATCTCACCTCCGACAGCCAATGCTCTCGAGAATTTCTTCCTGACGCGAAAAGTGGAGTTTTTCATCCTCTTCCCCGCGTTCATGGTCATACCCGAGGAGATGGAGCATTCCGTGCACGGTCAGGAACGACAGCTCGCGGGAAATGCTGTGGCCGTATTCCTCCGCCTGCTCCTCTGCGCGTTCGGTCGATATTACGATATCACCAAGCATAACGGCGCCCGTGCGCGGGTCAAGCTCAAGCGGGTTTACCTCTATTTTCTGCCCCGGCATAAGCTCAAGCATCGGGAATGACAAAACATCCGTTGCTCGGTCGGTGTTTCTGTGTTCTTTATTAAGCTCCCGAATGTTTTCATTGTCGGTAAGCATTATGCACACATCGCAGTTCTGTTCGACATTTTCATACTCGAGCGCCGCAAGCGCGGCTTTTTTAATCGTATTTTCGATTTCGGGGTTCGCGTTATCCGTTACCACGGTTATGCTATGCTCTGCCATTTTTTACGTCCTTCTTTCCCTGAGCTTTTTTCATTCGTTCATTGTCGCGTTTTTCATACGCGTTAATTATTCTTTGTACAAGCACGTGGCGCACAACATCTTTTGACGTGAGTATACACTGTGCAACGTCCTCTATTCCGTTTAACACGCGCATGGCATCACGAAGCCCCGATGTTTTGCCGTCGGGGAGGTCAATCTGCGTTATGTCGCCCGTAATTACTGCCTTTGAGTTAAATCCAAGACGTGTGAGGAACATTTTCATCTGCTCGGGCGTTGTGTTCTGCGCCTCGTCGAGAATTATAAACGAATCGTCGAGCGTACGCCCGCGCATATACGCAAGCGGTGCGACCTCTATCGTTCCGCGCTCCATATACCGCTGGAACGACTCCGGGCCTATCATGTCGTAAAGCCCGTCATAGAGCGGGCGCAGGTACGGGTCAACCTTGCTCTGAAGGTCTCCGGGCAGAAAACCGAGCTTTTCCCCGGCCTCTATTGCGGGGCGTGTAAGTATAATCCTGTTCACCTGCTTATCGCGGAAAGCCTTTACCGCCGCCGCGACGGCGAGGTAAGTTTTTCCCGTTCCCGCGGGCCCTACGCCAAGGGTTACCGTGTTATTCGTTATAGCATTAATGTAATCACGCTGACCGATTGTTTTCGGTTTTATCGGTTTTCCTTTAATCGTTATGCAGATTATGTCGCGCGCAAGCTCATATATCTGCTCGTCGCGGTTTTCTTCCACAAGACTAAGAGCGTATCGGATATTCTGCTCGTTTATCGCGTCTCCGCGTGCGGAGAGAGATTTAAGGCAGGCGATTACCCGCGCCGCGCGGTCAATGTTATCGGGTTCGCCGACAATTTTCAATTCCGTATTCCTGTTAAGAACGGTAACTCCCGTTTCCTGCTCTACTATCCCCATATTTTCATCAAAAGAGCCGAATATTTCCGTCATCTGCTCCGGGTTTTCTATGTCTATCGTGCGTTCCGCCATACCGTTTTTCAATCATCCTTTCAGCAGTTTTCTCTTTACGCCTATCTTTTCCGAGCACTCCGCCGTTATCTGAGCATACAATATTTTTTCGTCCGAAGACGTCGTATAATGCACGTTCAGAATTTCACCGTCCTCACCGGGCTCAACCGCATTTTCAAGCGACGGCGTTATCTCTTTCTGTGCCTCTTCGTCGGTCATTATTTTCGGCACTGTTTCGTACTCTCTGCAAAGCGCGGTTTCCAAGGATATCGGAAGCTTTAGGCCCCCGAATAATTCAAGGTCGCTTTTTTTTATTATTTTATCACACTTCGCATATGAAATTCCACTGTTAATGTATAATTTTATTCTGTTTCCGAAAATAATTACCGTATAGAGCTTTTTTTCTCTGCCCGTGTACTGTTTTTCATTATACGTTTTTGCAATTTTTGCGTTCTTCCTCTGCCACGTTCTCGCGCGGATTTCCGCGTCGGCATGCGTCATTGCCGTACTTCCCGCGCGCCCCGTAACATACCCGCTCGCAAGGAGCTGTCCGCGGACTACCGTATCCCCGCGCTTTACCTCGGGAGTTCCCGTTTTCACCGTTATTTCGGTTATTATCCCGTCCCTGTCCGAGATTATATCACAAGGCTCTGCGCTGTTCAATATTTCGGGCGGCGATGTGCGCTTTCTTGCCGTTACTTCGGCGTGGGAACCGCTGAAGTTCACCGAAACATACGAAAGCTCGGGCATTTTAATAAGTATATTGTTCTTGAGGCTTTCCGCATCAACATTTGCGGTATACGCGCCCGTATAGACTCCGTTTTCGGCAAGTGCTTCCCTCAGCACCGCCGTATCGAGCTCCGCAAAGCCGTCAATATCTATAACCCATACAAAGCCCGTAAATACCCACGCGGCTATAAAGAATACAGCCGCGCCTGCGGCAAGCGCGATGCGCTTTCGGAATTTGTTTGCGAAAAACGGCATACCTTTCTTTTCTGTTATTCTGACACGGCACATAGATTTTCGTGCGACGGGCCGTATGCTGCGAAAGCTCTCCGCAGTCATGCTCACGCGGAAGGTACCCGTCTCAACGCTTTCCATATCCCAAAATTCTATTCCGTACCTTGCGCACAGATTGAAAAAGCGTTCGGGATATGAGCCCGAGACCTCGACTCTGACGCTTCCGACGATGTAGTTGATTACATTCTGCATTTTAAACCCCCGTCATTCAAGCGTTATACTGTGTATGTTTCCGCCGAGGCGTATCTCTCCCGAGTTCATGGCAAGCACGGTTATCCTGTCTCCGACTATTTTCAGGGTTTTTCCGTCTGCACTGAGCACGGCCGTATTGTCGTTAAGCTCCAAAATTCCTTTGTGGTTTTCCACAAAAATCTCGCGGTCTCCCGTCATTTCCACATGAAGAAGTCCGCCGACGGGGTCGGCGGGTATATCAAAAATATCCGCTGCGCGGGCGTAGATGCTCTCTTTTTTCATACTGTCGCTCCCTTCTTATACTGAAATTCTATTCTGCCGGGCGCTGACATATGTTCAAACATTGCACGTCATAAATTAAGTGTACTGCATTTCTTAAAGAAAATATGCTTGCTTTTATCATATAAAAGGTGTATAATCATATAGCTTTAGGGAAAAAGGTAAATCAGTCACGGATTTTGATTCCTGTAAGGACTTTAGGAGGGGTGTATTTTGCGCTCTTTTTTAGACACAGTTAATATTCTTCTTTTCGTATTTTTTACCGTGTTGTACTTTTATCAGCTTATATATGTTTTCGTTTCTCTTTTCGGCAAAGACCGCCGGCTTGAGGCAAGCACACTTCACAAATACGCCGTAATAATAGCGGCGAGGAACGAGCGTGCGGTTATTGCCCAGCTGATTGAGAGTATACGTCTTCAGAAGTATCCGAAGGAACTGATAGACATATATGTAATCGCGGACAACTGCACCGACAACACGGCGGAGATTGCAAGAAATGCGGGTGCAACCGTTTTTGAGCGGGAAAACCGCCAGCTCGTGGGAAAAGGCTATGCCTTAAATTTTGGTTTTAAAAATCTCGTGAAAGCGGGCAAATTCGATGATTATGACGGCTTTTTTGTATTCGATGCCGACAATCTCCTCGACGAACGCTATGTAGCGGAGATGAACAATGTATTTGACTCGGGATATAAAATCGTTACGAGCTACCGCAACACGAAAAACTACGATTCCAACTGGCTTTCCGCCGGTTCTTCGCTTTGGTTTCTGCGCGAGGCAAAATATATAAACCGTTCGCGTATGCTTCTCGGGTTGAGCTGTGCCGTTTCGGGTACGGGATTCCTCGTTTCGCGCGACATAATAGAGCGCAACCACGGATGGAACTATTATCTTCTCACCGAGGACATTGAGTTTTCAATCGACAGCGTTATCAAAAACGAGAAAATCGGCTATGCTTCAAAGGCAATGCTTTACGATGAGCAGCCGTATACGTTCAAAGAGTCTTGGAATCAGCGCATACGCTGGGCGAAGGGCTTTTATCAGGTGTTCATGTCATACGGCAGACGTCTGTTTTCGTCGATTTTCAAAAACAGGAGCTTTTCCTGCTATGATATGCTTATGACCATAACGCCCGCAATGATTCTTACAATTATCGGTGCGATATTTAATTCGGGATTTCTCATATATTCGCTCATTCATCTCCCGATTCTGAAGGAGCTTGCGGTTGTTTCCGCAATTGCCCTGTTCATGACGTTCTTTAATTTCTATGCCGTCCTTTTCCTTTTCGGGCTCATCACGACAATTACGGAATGGGATAACATAAACTGTTCCGCCGGGAAGAAAATCAAGTATATGTTCACGTTCCCGATTTTCATTTTCACTTATATCCCGATTTCACTCTGCGCATTGTTTAAGGACATAGAGTGGAAACCGATTAACCACGATATTGCAAAAAATATAGAAGAATTTCAAAGATAAATTTAAAAATGCGGGAACCATCCCGTGTTTTTTTGAAAGGATTGTTTTCTATGGATTACATCAAGGATTATTTTTTGGATTTTATTAAAATTCCCGAGGAAGGCAAGAAAGCCGTTCTCGAATGTGAGAAAACGCTTTTTGAAAATATAACGTCCGAGGAGATTTCCTCTCTCATCGACGAATATATGGCTTCTCCCGAATCCGCTCCCGACGGTGTTTTCCCGAGACTTGACGAAATTGCCGAAAAAATCGGCGTTTCCGATAAAACGCTTTCCTGGCTTTTTATCGCTATGTGTGCCGAGCGTCTCGAAAAAATATATAAAGAGAAAAATATACCGCATGAGTATTTTCATGATGCCATGTATGACCTCAACTGCAAAATCCACGAATGTTATGAGGTTCACGGCGTTTGGGGGGTGGGCAGCAGCCGCAACTGGTATGACGGCTTCTTCAATCTCACGAGATTCGGCATCGGGCGCCTTTCGTATGACATATACAAGTATGATATGGATTACACTCTCGGCGGAGTTACCGCCCATCCGGGCGATACGGTTCTGAGGATACATATTCCCTCCGCCGGGCCTCTCACGAAAGAACTGCGAGATGACAGCTACCGCCGTGCATATGAGTTTTTCAAAGAATATGCGATAGACGGAGTCCTCTTTTATCACTGCACATCATGGCTTCTCTCAAAGTTTCATTATGATCTTCTCCCGCCGTCGTCCAACATACGCTCGTTCATGGAGGATTTTGACCTTCAAGACGGAACGGAGGCAGAAACAAAGAATGTACTCTGGCGCATTTGGGGTCATAACGCATCTCTCCCGACAAAGGATCTGCCCGAGCATAACTCGCTCATGCGGGCATACAAAAAGCTCCTGCTCGACGGCAAACCTCTCATTTGGGGGCGCGGTATCTTCGCATTTGACGGCAAAAATTATCTGCGCTCGGACGGCGCACACCCCACTCTTTGATTAAATATAAAAAGCAGACTGTAAAAACCGGGCGGTGCAAAGATCTTTTTGCACCGCCCGGAACTTGAATTTCAAAAGCTTCGACCCGAGACGATCGGCGGACGAATCTTTTTTCATTATTCTTCCGTTTTTCCCTCTTCCGTTTTTTCCGCGCTTTCCGCAAGCTCGGAAGCCTCGCGTTCGGGAACGCTCTCTCCGAATATTTTGTAGAAGTCCTCTTCCTCCATAGTTTCGTTTTCAAGCAGGAACTCTGCAACCTCGCGGAGCTTATCCATATTATCCGTCAGAATTTTAATGCAGTTGTTATATGCCGTCTCGATAATGGACTTGACCTCTTCGTCGATAATTCCCGCGACTTCCTCGGAATATGCCTTTTTCTCTGCAAGGTCGCGTCCGAGGAATACTTCGTCATGCCCGGATGTATAGCTTATCGGTCCGAGTCTTTCGCTCATGCCGTACTTTATGACCATATCGCGTGCTATCTGAGACGCACGCTCAATGTCGTTGGACGCACCTGTTGAGATATCGTTAATAACAAGCTTTTCGGCAACGCGTCCGCCGAGCAGTGATACGATTTCTTCCTCCATCGCCGTTTTGGACTTTGTATATACATCCTCACGCGGGAGTGAAATAGTATATCCGTTTGCCATTCCGCGCGGGATTATGGAAATATGATGCACGGGGTCCTGCGTCGGCAAAAACTTCATTGCAACTGCGTGGCCCGCCTCGTGATATGCCACAAGCTCATTTTCCTTCTTGTTTCTTACGCGGTTTTTCTTTGCCGGGCCGGCTATTATCTTGAGCATCGATTTCTCGATATCCTCCATTGAAATCGCGCCTTCTCCCTTGCGTGCCGCAAGAAGCGCCGATTCATTGAGAAGGTTTTCAAGGTCTGCCGGAGTAAATCCGCTTGTCGATTTCGCAACCGTTTTCAGGCTTACATCCGGCTTGAGCTTTTTCTTTCTCGCGTGTATTTCAAGCACCTTTTCGCGGTCGCGCATATCAGGAAGTCCGACATATACCTGTCTGTCAAAACGTCCCGGACGCATAAGTGCCGGGTCGAGTATGTCAGGACGGTTCGTCGCCGCAATGATAATTACTCCCTCGTTATTTCCGAAGCCGTCCATCTCAACCAGGAGCTGGTTAAGAGTCTGCTCGCGCTCGTCATGACCTCCGCCGTATCCTGCTCCTCTGTGGCGTCCTACGGCGTCAATTTCGTCAATAAATATTATGGCGGGGCTTACCTTCTTTGCCTGTTCAAACAAGTCTCTTACGCGCGATGCGCCGACACCGACATACAGCTCGACGAAATCCGAACCTGATATTGAGAGGAACGGAACTCCCGCTTCTCCTGCGACTGCCTTTGCGATATATGTCTTACCTGTTCCCGGAGGGCCTACAAGAAGCACACCCTTCGGTATTCTTGCGCCGATTTCAGTGAATTTCTTCGGGTCCTTCAGAAAATCAACTATTTCGGCAAGCTCAAGCTTTTCTTCCTCTGCGCCTGCAACATCGGCAAACGTAACCTTTGTTTTCTCGTCGCTTCCGAGCTTCGTTCTCGCTTTGCCGAAACGCATTGCCTTGCTTGCTCCGCCGTCCGCCTTGCTGTACATAAAGTACCACATAAGACCGATTATTATAAATACGATTATATACGGCAGGAACATAACCCACCATGGGCTTTCCTTCTGGGATATACGGTCGTCATCTGTGATGATGCCCTTTGAACGCTGCTCGCGCAGAAGCTCTCCGACATCGTTTCGGAAATCCGCACGCGTCTGCGGGTCTGAGAGGTCGAACTGAATAAACTGCTCGCCGTTGGCGCGCGGACGCCGCAGCTGCATCATGAGCTGACCGCCGTCAATTACATACTTTTCCACATTCTGCTGCTCTATCTGGCGGACGACCTCCGCATACGTTATCTTCTCTCCGCCGTTTCCGTTAAACAAAATCGACGCAATGGAGAAAAGAATTACGATTATAAGCAAAAACAGAATTATATCTCGTGTACTGCTTTTCTTTTTCAAGATTTCACTTCCTCACTGAATTATTTCTCGTAAATCTCCCGTTTCAGGATTCCTACATACGGCAAATTCCTGTATTTTTCGTTATAATCAAGTCCGTAGCCGACTACAAACTCATTTTCTATATCAAATCCGATATAATCCGCCGACACCCGCTCAGTCCGCCTTGCCGGCTTGTTGAGGAGAACACAGAGCGAAAGCGAAGCCGCTCCTCTGTTCTTCAATACGTCCATCAGCCTTGCGAGCGTAACGCCCGTATCAAGGATATCCTCAACTATTATTACGTGTCTGCCCTTTATATCCTCATCGATATCCTTCTTGATTTTGAGCATTCCCGACGTTTCCGCACCGCTGCCGTATGAAGATGCCTGCATAAAATCAACCGTACACGGAAAATCGAGTTCTCTCATAAGGTCGGCGGTAAAGATGAGAGAACCCTTCAATATACATAATATAAGCGGATTTTTTCCCTCATATTCATGCTTTAACTCATTCGCCAAAAGCTTTACCTTTTCGGCAAGCTGTTCCTTTGTAAACAGTATTCTTTCCACATCGTTATTCAAAATCCCACACACCCTTAAATGTTGTTCATCTCTATAAAAAATGCCGTGCCTGACCGTGCTTCATATTCTTCATCGACTCCGAATCCAAAAACCGCCGCGACATTTTCGCCGCTGCACAGCACGGGAATAAAATCGCGCATATTACGCGGAATCTTTTCATCTATAAACAGCCTTTTGAGACTTTTTCGAGGTCTGCCGCGAAGCTTTATGCAATCCCCCGTTTTTCTGCCTCTTACTGTGATACCATCCTGTATTCTATCACAAGAAATGCAAAAAGTATTTACGGAATTATGAATTTTTCCGCAATCGCATATTTTTTTCATTTTTATGGTGTATCTTCCGAAAGATGTCTCACCCTCGGAAAGCATTTTCGGAGCCGGAGTCTCGTTTTTACCCTGTTTTTCAAAGATTATAAACCCGTATTCACGGCGCGCCGTTACCCCTCGGGGGAGATTGATGACCGCCGACGGGTCCGCCGTCTCCGCAAGCTTTCTCACTTCTGAAATATGCTTGAACTCGAGAGTATATTCTTCGCTTCCCGCAGCCTTTTTTGCCAAAAGCTCAGCAATCCTGCCGAACAGCGCATCGTCTACCCCGAGGAGCTCTGAGCATTTTATCATGCCGTTTCCGTATTTATCGAGCCTTGCGAGCTCGGAAAGCGCGCTTTTTCTCAAAAAATCGGTCTCCGCGCGCAGGAGTCTTGCCGTTCGTAAAGCATTTTCCACCGCACCGCCGTTTGCATAAAGGAGCGCGGGTATCGCATTGTGGCGGATATTATTTCTCGAATATACCGACTCGTCGTTGGTTCTGTCCACTCTGTGTGAAAGTCCGTTATCTTCCGCATATTTTTCAATTTCCGTCCGTGATACCGATATCATTGGACGTATTATGTTTCCTCTCTTCGGCGGAATACCGCACAAACCATCGCTCCCGCTCCCGCGGGCGATATTCAGGAGCATCGTTTCAAGGTTGTCGTTTGCGTTATGCGCCGTGGCGATTTTATCGGCGTTGAGCTTTTTTGACGCACGCCTTAAAAAGTCATAACGCACCTCGCGTGCGGAAAGCTCTGTCGATTTCCCGCATTTTTCCGCATACTGCGCAACGTCCGCGCACTCGCTCACTAACGGAACCCCGAGCCTTTCACAGAGCATTCGGACAAATTCCTCGTCGCCGTCAGAATCTTTTCCGCGGAGCATATGGTTTAAATGCGCCGCGCATACCTCGATTCCGAGACGCTCCTTCAGCGCAAGCATCACATGAAGAAGCACAACGGAGTCAATCCCGCCCGAAACCGCGCACATTACGCGCTCGCCGTGCGAAATCATGGCATTTTCTTCTATTGTTTTTAATAACTTACTGACCATATGTTTTATCAATGGAAGTGAACTTTGTGTACATTCCGTTCCAGTGCAAATCTATCTCGCCCGTGCTTCCGTGGCGGTTTTTTTCAATGAGTACCTTTACCGTTTCCGGTGTTTCGGGATTTTCCCTGTAAAGAATCATAACTACGTCCGCATCCTGCTCAATCGCACCCGATTCACGAAGGTCGGAGAGCCTCGGACGGCGTTCTTTTTTATCGCTGTCGCGCGAGAGCTGGGAAAGGCACAGTATCGGCACATTCAAATCCTTTGCCATTATTTTCAGCGCACGCGATATTGCGGCTACCTCGGCTGCGCGGTTATCGCTTCTTATTCCCGACTGCACGAGCTGGAGATAGTCTATTATAACAAGTCCTATATCCTCACCGAGACGACGGCATTTGGCCTTCATTTCATTGACCGTTACGCCCGTAGAATCGGCAAGATATATCTTCGTATTCGCAAGATTTTCCGACGCATGAGCTATGGAAACCCACTCATCCTCATTAAGAAGCCCCGTTCTCAGCTTCTTTGAATCGACCAGAGCCTCAGAGGAAATGAGCCTGAGCGCAAGCTGTTCGTTTGACATTTCCAGCGAAAATACCACGACGGCTTTATTTGACGCCTTTGCGGCGTTTGCGCAGATATTGAGTGCAAAGCTCGTCTTACCGACACCCGTGTTTGCCGCAAGTATTATCAGGTCGGAATCGTTAAGTCCCGAAAGGAATGTATCGACTGTTGAAAATCCCGTCGGCACGCCGGGGAGCTTTCCCGCATTCTTTGCAAGCTCGCCGAGACGTGCATAAGTGCTTTCAAGGACATCGCGTATCGGGGCAACGCCTTTGCTTTTCTTATCACTGCGTATCTCATATATTTTCTGCTCCGCAAGCTCGACGACCTCATCTGCCGTGCCTTCTCCGGAAGATATTACCTCGTGAATTTCCGCTGTTGTTTCGTCGAGATTGCGCAGAAGCGCCTTATCGCGGACTATCTTTATATACTGCGCTACGTTTACCGCCGTAGGAGTTATGTCGAGAAGCTTAAGAATATAGCTCCTGCCTCCGCCCGCATCGAGAACACCGCGAACCTCCATTTTGTCAAGAACAGTTACTGCGTCAACCGTTTCATTCAGGGTGAACATTGTCTGCACGGTTTCAAATATTGCCCGGTGCTGTGAAACATAGAAGTCGTCGGTCCGCAGGTGCTCCATAACCTCGGGGATGCAGCGCGCGTCAAGGAGCATTGAGCCGAGAACCGATTGCTCTGCCTCAACGCTGTGCGGAAGTCTCGCTCCTATAAGCTCATCCATGAAAAACTCTCCCTTCGGAGGCATTTAAGCCTCTTTAACAACTACCGAAAGCGTTCCGCCGACCTCGTTGTAAAGCTTTACCTTAACCTCATATGTTCCGAACTGTTTGATATTGTCGGAAAGCACTATTTTATGTTTGTCAATTTCTATTCCATGCTGACTTTTCAGAGCGTCTGATATGTCCGCCGTTGTAACCGAGCCGAATAGTCTGCCGTTTGACCCCGCCTTCGCAGATACCTCCGCCTTGAGCGACTTGAGCTTGTCCGCAAGGGCAAGTGCCGCTTCGCGTTCGCGCTTGATTCTCGCGAGGTTTGCCGCCTCCTGCTGTTTTGCCACGTTCAGATTATCCGCAGTTGCTTCCTTTGCCAGGTTTTTCGGGAAGAGGAAGTTTCTTGCGTATCCGTCGGACACATTGACTATCTGCCCTTTCTTGCCTTTTCCCTTTACGTCCGCGTTCAAAATTACCTTCATTTTGTATTACCTCCGTTCTATCCTAGCACATCGTCTATTGCAGCCATGAGCTCCTTTGATACTTCTTCCATTTTCTTATTCTTCACCTGAGCGCCCGCCGTCTCAAAGTGGCCGCCGCCCCCGAGCTTTTCAAGAATTACCTGTACATTTATTTCGCCGAGCGAACGGGCCGAGATGTTTATTCCGTCCTGTTCGCGGTACAGCACAAACGACGCCTGAACTCCCCGTATTGTCAGCAGTTCATCTGCCGCCTGCGCCGCGGTTGAGCGCGTGCTTTGGCCGTTGTACTCGACTATCGCTATATTTTCATGATACATTCTGGCAAGCTTGACCATTTCCGCGCGCTTGACATACGTTCCGATATCGTCCTGAAGTATGCGCTTGAGCTCTGTCGTGTCCGCGCCCGCACGGCGGAGATATGCCGCCGCCTCAAATGTTCTTACGCCTGTTTTCATCGTGAATTTTTTAGTGTCTATAACAATTCCCGAAAGAATTACTTCCGCCTCGCAGTTCAGCACATCACGCGTTTCGACTATATACTGCATAAGTTCCGCAATCAGCTCGCACGTGCTTGACGCATACGGCTCATGAAAATTCAAGACAGCATCGTTTATATAGTCCGATCCCCGCCTGTGGTGGTCTATAACCGCAATCTTATTGGCAGACTCGAGAAGCGCCTCGGCCTCTACCCCGGAGCGTCTGTTGGTGTCGACAACGACAATAAGCGTTCCGCTGTCTGCCTCGATTATCGCGTCCTCCGCGCTTATAAATACGTCTTCATATTCCTTTACCGTGCGGAGTTTCTCCATCATATTGTCCGCACTGCTTTTCGTGGACATGACTATGTTTGCGCGCTTGCCCATCTTCCGGGCTATGCACGTTATTCCGACCGCCGCGCCGAGACTGTCGCAGTCGGCATTCTTATGCCCCATTACAATTACGCCCGTGCTGTCTTTAATCAGCTCCGCAAGAGCCGTTGCCATAACACGCGACTTAACCTTTGTTCTCTTCTCAAGCTCCTGCGAACGCCCGCCGAACGGTTCAAAATTGAACTTATTCCGTATAATCGCCTGGTCGCCGCCGCGGGAAAGCGCCATATCTATCGCAAGGCGCGCGTTTTTAAGGCTTTCGTTGAATGTCTGACCGTCCTTGCCGATACCGATGCTGAGCGTTACCTTAATTCCGTTTTTGCTCTCTATTTCTCTTACCGAATCGAGTATTGAGAACTTTTCGCCGACGTAATCGGCGAGGTATCTTTCCTCAAACACAAACAGGTATTTATCGCGTTCGTATTTGATGAAAATGCCGTTTGAGCGGTTCACCCAGCCGGCGAGCTTTTTATCCGCCGCCGCAATTATTTCCGAACGCTCGGAGTCGTCGAGTCCGTTCATTATTTCTTCGTAGTTGTCTATCATTATAACCGCGACTGTCTGCCGGGAGCTTTCAAACTCCGCAATGGACTTTGAATAGTCCGAAACATCAAGCCAATAGAGCGTTATTAGCGAGCCGTCGTCCCCGAAAACTTCGTTTCGCGCCATGCTTCCGTATACGCGGTAGACCTTGTCGTTAAGGCTCACCTCGTGCGGGCATTCGGTTTTGCCTTCCATTACCCAGCTCATGTCAAAATCCGGAACAAGGTCATAAAACCTCTTGCCGAAAATACCGTCCTTTGCGCGTACCATATCCGCAAATGCGGGATTTCCCCAAACGATTTCATTCGTATCCGATTCAATAACCGCCGCAGACATCGAGAAATTAAGCATGGCGTCTTTGTTTGCAAGGCTTATATCGTTCACAAGCCCGCCCGCAAATTCCGTCATTTCACGCTCATTGCGCGCTTTTGAGACTATACATGCGCCCCCTGCGGCAATGCACACGGCAAACTCCGCCGCTGCTACGCGAAAATCGAACATAAGCGTTACTGCCGAAAATATAAGAAGCAATACGAAGCATGTCCAGAACCTCGGCTCCGGTGCCTTCATAAAGCGTTTGTTCATGTGAAAATTCCTCCTTACGGCGAAAAAAGAAAATTTCTATAAAGTACAGTATACCACAAAGATTTTGACATGTCTATTTAATATGTGAATTTTTTCCGAAAAGCTTTGACGTTTTGCGCGATAGATGGTAATATAATATAGATTGGAGGCGATTTTTATGGCTGCATTTTGGCGCGGGCTTCGGCTCTTTTTTAAACAGATTGACACAAAGCTCCTTGCCGCGGCGCTTACGGCGTCCGTTTTCGGCATGGTGCTCATATCAAGCGCGACAAGCAGTATGGCGCGCGGAAATTATATTAAAATTCAAATTGCCGCCACGCTTGTCGGCGTTATAATATATCTCGTTCTCTCATGGCTCGACCTCGACTCGATAAGCTCTTGGTGGAAGTATGCCTACCTTGCAAACATTGCACTGATTGTTCTTCTGTATTTCTTCGGAACAGGCGAAGGGACTACGGGAAACAAGGCGTGGATTCGTTTCGGCAGTGTCGGAATACAGCCCGCCGAGATTGGGAAAATTCTTTTCATCGCCGCATTCGCCGGGCACGCCGAGCATCTCGGTGCCAAGTTTTCCACCCCGCTCGGCATACTTACCATGTGTGTTCACGCACTGATTCCCATATCTCTCCTTCTCATCGTATCAAAGGACTTGGGCTCGGTGCTCATGTTCGCGGTTATCTTTGCCGTCATGATGTTCCTCGGCGGGATTAAGCTCCGCTGGTTTGCGGGTGCCGCCGCGGCGCTTGCCGTTTCATCTCCGTTCATTTGGAAATTCGTTCTGCGTCCCGACCAAAAAAAGCGTATTCTCGTTGTATTCAACCCCGAGCTTGACGCGCTCGGACGCGGATACCACGCGATACAGAGTAAAATAGCCATCGGCTCGGGTCAGCTCTTCGGGCGCGGGCTCGGCAACGGTACCCAGACCCAGCTCGGATACCTCCCCGAGAAGCATACGGACTTCATCTTTGCCGTCGCGGGCGAAGAGCTCGGACTTCTCGGATGTGCCGCAATTATAGTTCTGCTCGGTATTATAATCGCGCGGTGCATACAGGTTACTATGCGCTCATCTTCATTTTCATCGTATATAATATGCGGCGGAGTTTCCGCAATGCTCATTTTTCAGACAATTGAAAACATCGGTATGTGCACGGGGCTTCTGCCCGTTATCGGGCTCACGCTTCCGCTTTTCTCTTACGGAGGTTCGAGCGTGCTCTCGGTTTATATGGCGCTCGGGCTTATAAGCTCGGCGCGTATGCGTGCGCTCCCCGACAGACTTTCATAGCAGGAGACTTAAATATGCTTTCAAAATACGATATATTGCTGTTTGATTCCGACAACACACTTTATGACCACTCTATCCATGAAAAAGCAGCCCTGAACTCGGCATTTTCATCGGTCGGTGAGGTTCTCACCCCCGAGGAGCTTGCGGTTTATACAAAAATAAACGATGATATCTGGAAAGAGTTTGAAAAGGGAGTTAAGCACGAAAAAGGTCCGCTTGTCGAGCGGTTTGTCCGATTTTTTGATGCTGTCGGCAAGAACATCTCACCCGTTCTCATAAACGAACTGTATGTCGAGGCGCTCGGCAATCAATGTTCGCCCTTTCCCGATTCGTTTGAGGTATGCAAGGTGCTGTCAAAGCGTTATACTCTGTATATTATCACAAACGGCACGGAGAGCGTGCAGATTAAGCGATATAACTCAAGCCCGCTGCGCCCGTTCTTTTCAGGTATTTTCACAGCATCGGCAATCGGCGCGCAAAAGCCGACGGCGGAATATTTCGACCGCGTGTTTGAAAAGCTCGGAAACCCGCCGCGCGGGCGCGCCGTCGTTATCGGGGACTCTCTTTCCTCAGACATTCTCGGCGGAATAAATGCCGGAGTGGATACCTGCTGGTATAATCCGTCGGGCAAAGAAAATACATCGGATGTCCGCCCTACATACGAAATAAAAAGTCTGCGCGAACTGCTCTAATGCCTATCTGCGGCGGACGGAAGCTTTTCTTCCGTCTGCCGTTTCTTTTATCACACAGCCCGACAGCAAAAGCACGGCTATCAGGTTAGGAAGCATCATTATTCCGTTGAACGTGTCCGCAATCTCCCACACACTCTTTACCGGGAAAATTGCGCCGAGGAATACCGACATGACGAAAAGCGCCCTATAAATCGTTACCGTCCTTCCTTTTCCGCCGATGAGATAATCGGCGCACTGCTCTCCGTAATATGACCAGCCGAGAATCGTTGTCAGCGAAAATAATACGGTTGCCGCACCTACGAACGCTCCGCCGAAGCTTCCGAAAAATTTTGAAAACGACATAATCACAAGTTCGGGAGCGTCCGCGCCGCCGTCATAAAATCCTGCGCCAAGTATCGTTATTGCCGTTACCGAGCATATGACGATAGTATCAACGAACACCTCGAATATTCCCCAATATCCCTGTGCCGACGGACTTTTTGCGTCGGCGGCGCTGTGTACTATCGGCGCACTGCCGAGACCTGCCTCGTTTGAGAAAACTCCGCGCGCAACGCCGAACCGCAGCGCACGCCGTGCCATTTCGCCAGCCGCCGCACCGTACACCGCTTTCGGCGCAAACGCGCAGACGAAAATATTCCTCATCGCGCGCAGCGCAGATGACGGGGAAATAAAGATTACGGCTATACCGCCGAGGACATAGAATACCGACATAAAAGGAACTATTTTTTCGGCAAACGCGGAAACCCGCGATATCCCGCCCGAAACGGCTATGAGACATATCACCGCGGTAACCGCTCCGACGCACCACGGCGGAATGCCTGTTCCGTAGCTTATGACGCTTGCTATCGCGTTTGACTGATTCATTCCGCCCATGCCGAGGCACGCAAGCGATGCAGAAAAGGCAAACACGCACGCAAGCGGTTTCCAGCTCCTGCCGAGTCCTTTTTCTATATAATACATAGGCCCGCCGTAGTAACCGTTTTCTCCGCGATTGCGGAACTTGACGGCAAGAAATATTTCGGTATACTTTGTCGCCATTCCGAAGAGTGCGGACACCCATATCCAAAAAACCGCGCCCGCTCCGCCTGCGGAAATTGCGGTCGCCACCCCGATTATATTTCCCGTGCCGATTGACGAGGCGAGCGCCGACGACACTGCACGGAACGGAGATATTCCGTTTGTCTGTTCTTTCCGTTTTCCGAACAGCGAACCGAATGTTTCTCTCATCCATGTGCGCAGACTAAGCACCTGCAAAAAGCGAAGCCTTATGCTCAGATATATTCCCGTGCCGATTAGGAGAATGAGCATCGGCGTTCCCCACACTGCACGGTTTATCGCGCGGTTTAATTCAAAGAGCGTATCAAACATAGCCGTCCTCCGTTCTTTCTGTCTTAAAAACATATGTTTTCCGCGCGAAAAGTATTACATATTCGTTTCAATGCGTTCAAATCTGTTGCAAACCCGAAATTTTCTCTGTATAATGTTTTGTGAGGAGGTGTGTTTCTTGAAAAGGCTAATTTCTGTACTGCTTGCCGTTTGCCTTGCCGTAACCCTGTTTGCGATTCAGGGCTCGGCGGAGGGTGAGGTTTTTGTCGCCGCGGGGAACACCGTTCTCCCGCTCACCGACGCAATGCCGATATACTCGAGCGGAAAGTGGTACATAGACTATCAGTGCTTCACGAAAGGTGATTTGCGCGTAAGCTCGTCCTACAACGCCGCCGAAGGCACTCTCGTTCTCTATACATGGGACACGACTCTCGTTTTTGATATAAAATCCACCACGGCGTACACCACCGCGGAAAAGGTGCGCTACAAGGCGACCTCGTTTCAGGCATACGGAACGGTGTATGTGCCCGTTCAGTTCACGGCGCAGACTCTCGGCTTCCAATATTCCTACTTCTCGGAGATTCCGCTCATACGCATAAAGCGCGAAAACGATATACCGAACAGTATGTTCCTCTACCTGGCGCAAAGCTCGGCGTCCTCGCTCCTTGCGCAGTACAATGCGAGCAAGAACAGAAAGAACGTACAGCAGACGCAGACGAATACTCCGTCGAAGAACAACAGTTCGGTATCCGCTCCCGAAGACACGAAGGACAATTCGGTCAGGAAAACAGTTTATCTCACATTCAACATAAAAAACGGCTCAAACATGAAAAAAATCATCGATTCACTCTCACGCTACGGATATCCCGCCACATTTTTTATCCAGGGTTCTGCCGTAAGTAACTGTGAAGATGAAATCCTCCGCGCCGCGGTATACGGTCATACGCTCGGAAGCCTTTCCGAAAACGGCGATTCGGACTTTGCCGTGAAGGACGAGGATTTGAAAGCCCGCCTTTCCTCGACAAACAACGCCCTGTTTGAAATTGCCAAACAGAAAACGCGTCTTTTGCGCATACCGTCGGGAAGCACGTCCGTCTCCCCCGAAAAACGTGATTTTCTCATTTCATGCGGATATCGGCTTTGGGACTCTGACATAAATCCGAAAAAGACGGCAAAAAGCGCAACTGCCCAAGCGTATTACAACTCGGTAAAGGGAAAGCTTTCGGCAAGAAGCTCCCCCGCCGTGCTTGAGCTTGACGATGATGCCGTTTCCGTAGCATCGCTTTCGAGAATACTCAGGTATTTAAACAGCGAAAACTACATCGTAAGGCAAATTACGCTTCTCGACACACCTGTTAACTCGGCGTCCGACAAACGCTGAAATTGTCGGAGGTGATTATTTTGAGAAAGCATTATATAGACAATCTCCGCGGAATAACGGTCATTCTCGTTATTTTTTACCACGTTTGCTATATCTTCAACGGCGTAGGCGTTCCCGGCGGTATTCCGAACGCGCAGAGCCTGCCGATATTCGACGCCGCCGCGGCAGCCGTTTATCCGTGGTTTATGGTTCTTCTCTTTGTTATTGCGGGAATGTGCGCAAAATACTCACTCGAAAAGCGCACATCACGCCAATTTCTCGGCGAACGTGCGCGGAAGCTTCTTGTTCCCTCCACCCTCGGGCTTTTCTTCGTCCATTGGGTAACGGGCTTTTTGAATATAAAAGCAGGCGGTGCGCTTGAGCAAATACCTCCTGCTTTGATTTACCCCATTTCCGTCTTAAGCGGAATAGGCCCGCTTTGGTTTGTTCAAATGCTCTTTCTTTTCTCATGTCTGCTCGTTCTAATTAAAAAAGCCGACAAAAACGAAAGACTTCTGAATCTCTGCTCGCATTTTAACGCCCCGCTCCTCATTCTTCTTGCCGTTCCGATCTGTCTCTCGGCACAAATTTTGAATATGCCCGTGGTAACGACTTATCGATTCGGCATCTATCTCGTTTCATTCCTAATCGGGTACTTTGTTTTTTCACACGAGCACGTTCAGAATGTCTTGGTGAAAATCAGGTTCTTCACGCTATGCGCGGTGATTATTCTCGGCATTTTGTATATGCTCCGTTTTGCCGGACAAAACTTCACCCTGCCCGAGTGTCTTGAAAGCATTATCACAAACGCATATCTCTGGGCATTCGTACTCTTTGCGGTCGGTTTTTCAAAAAAGCGCCTCGATTTTGAGAACACATTCACACAGTACATCAGAAAATCAAGCTTCGGGCTTTATGTACTGCATTATCCGATAGCTCTATCCGTATGCCTTCTGCTTAACGGCGTTTCGGCGCTTCCTGTGATTTTGAAATATATTCTTGCATTTATTGCGGTTCCTCCGCTTACGGCTGCGGCAAACGAAATAATCGGGCGAATACCGATTATTCGTTTCTGCGTTCTCGGAAAAAAGAGCGGTGTAAAAAAGTGATTTTTTACACCGCTCTCTTTTATTAAATTCTGCCGATTATCTCATAAAGCTTTTTCAAAAATGCCGTATCCTGCTCTTTTTCCCGCTTCGGCACACCGCGGAGACGTCCTCCCGCTTTTCGTATTTTCTTTGCCGTATGCCGTGCGAGGAGCAGAGCGTCGATATTATATTCCGTATATTCCATTCCGTCCTGACTTATGACAAAGCATTTCCGCGAAAGCGCCATAGATGCAAGTCCGTAGTCCTGGGTTATTACGATATCCCCCGCCCTCGCAAAATTTGCAAGAGCGAAATCCGCGCTGTCCGCGCCTTTTGCAACCGTATGCGTCTTAGCTCCGTTTTTCTCGAAAACGTGCGACGTATCGCAGAATATGTGGCACTCAACGCCCTTTTCCCTTGCTGTATTGACGGCAAGGTCAACTACGGGGCATCCGTCCGCATCTATGAGTATCCTCATATTACCACCGTCTTGGGGGATTCTCGCTCCTGTTAAACGAAAGCGGAATATACGCCCTCTGTCCCTCTTCTATATTGTAAGCATAACCCTTTTCCGGATTCATTTTTTCAATATGTCTTCTTATAAGCGTGGTAAGCCCGATATTCAGGACGAGCTTTCCGTCTCTCGGAGATGCGGATTCAATTTTGTACACGGCATCCCTTTTGTCCGCTCCGTTGTCTATATAGACATACTCGCCGCAGAGGTCGCATACCTCCTCGTCAGTATATCCCGCATCCATATCAAGAACGATTTCGTTGCCGAAGGCAAATTCATGCGTAAATGCGCAGACCGTTCCGCCAAACGCTCCCGCTATCTCGGTAGGTGTTCCGATTATGTCCCCGTCGTTTACGAATCGGTATGTGTTTTTTCCGTTTTCGATTGTGTAAACACCCGCAAAACCCCGGAAATCGATATTTGCCTCGTTTATATGGTATGTTACGCTGTTGTCGAGCGAGTACATTACATAGTCGATTCTTCCCGAGTTGTGTACGACCTTTACGGCGCAGGAATTTACGCCGTCGCCCATGGCAATTTTCTCAATGCTTTTTATATAGCGCTTTCTGCGGTACGGCTCGTAAACCGTTGTAAAGAGAGTGTCAAGATTTTTCCCGCTTTTCTTTACAAGCACGTATTTAAGCGTGTCTATACATGAATTTTTGGCGCTTCTCGGCGGTTCGCCGTCCGCTGTCGATACAGATGTGTTTTCTCCGTCGAGCCCGAGAAGAGTTGTCCTTAAATGTACGTCCTTTGCCGTAGGAACCGAGCCGCGGAAATCCTTCACCGCAAAATCGACTGAAACCGTACCGCCTGCTTTCTCTGCGCGGTTTACGTTTTTGAGCCACGAATATCCGCGCGGGTATTTCGTCTCGTATTCCCAATCGTTCGGCGAGTTGGGGTCGTTTCCGTACGGAACGGAAGCCCCTGCATATGTGCCCGTATAGCTGCCGTTCTTATCTGTCTGCGGAACGAACTCCGCTCCCTCGGCCGCCGAAATCTCATCGCTCAGTGCGTGAATACTGAGCAAATGGTCATCTCCGCCCTTTATTCTGAAGAAATCGACCGTATATGATACCTCGCCGTCAACATTCACCATAATATTGCTTCTGCGGTAGATGTCGGTTTCGGGATATACATAGTCGGCGGATACATCCATGAGCTTTGTAAATCCGTCGTCGGCAAAATGATGAACGCGTCCGCGCACCTCTGTGTTTACGTCCTGCTCGCGCTCGTTTACCATTGCCGTGTTATGCGAGAGCGTGGAGCTTACCCATTGCAGTCTGTTCGGGTCTGGGCCTGTTCTCACGGGGTATCCGAGGTCGGGCATTATATTGAGTCCGTAGCTCTGCATTCCGAGATTCAGCGTGTCGCGGTGGCCGTGTCCGCTGTTTGAACCGAAATACATCCATGAAGCGCGGTAAAAATCGTCATTCTCCGTTTTCCCGCCGTCGCACAGCTTGCCGAAGCCGAAGCCCGACATAAGCTCGCTTCTTACCTCAAACTCACCGTATTTGCGTATTACGTCCGCGACCTCTTTTTCAAGGCGCTCAGGGTCTTTTGTGCGCGTGTCATAGCGCAGACCCTTTGCTCTGTCTCCGTTCAGCTTATACATTATCTGAGCGAATCTGTAATCGCCGAGAACGCGGTATCCCGTCATTGCCTGGCGCATCGGAAGCCAATTTCCCTCACGCGCCGTCCACGCCGTATCGCCTATGCCGGGCGTGTAGTAGGAGAGCATGAGCGGAATATTTGAATAAAACATCTTCACGAACTTGGGATTTTTATATAAATTCGCAACGGGATATCTGTCATAGCCCTCAAGAATATCGGCTATGTCTATGAGCGATGTGTGCCATGCGACGTTATAACCCGATGCTTCATCTCCCTGACCGTCATGGTCAACATCGTTTATAAGCTGAGAGTCAATTCCGCCGCCGAGGCACTTTTCCCCGTAATCGAGGTTTCGTATCCAGCCTGGCGCCATCAGGTAGTCAAGCCACTTCTTCGTTTCAGGCATTGTATCCAGCACCACGGCCGCCGCCGCATTCGCGGCCTGCGGGAATCCGAAGTTGCCCGCAATCGAGCAATCACAGAGACCCTCAAAAATCGTCCGCAAAAGTCCGTCCTCGATATTTGTTCTTATCTGAGACGGCGTTTCCTTCGCGTGGCGCATCTTTAGTTTTCTTGATTTATTTCTTATATAGTCCGCGACAAACTCATCATCGTACATATCGAATACGAGGTCGTAGTCTATCGCAAAAAGCTCGGCGATTGCAAATGTTTCCCAAATACAGCCGAGGATTTTTCCGCGGTACCCGCCTCCGTGCGAGTTCCAAAAATTCCGCGCGTACGGGAGAAGGTCGTAATACGGATAGAAGTCGGCAATTCTGTCAAGGAGTATTGCCGCGCATCTGCCGTACTTCTTTTCACCCGTGTAGAAATATGCCCATGCGCAGGAATCCACGGCGTCGCTTATGAGCGCGCGCCCGTTTTTTACAGGGTAATACCAAAGCCCCGAATGGACATATTCCGCTATATATGTATGACGCTCGCGCACTCCGTTTTCATAGACGCGCGGGTTCCCGTTTTCGTCGTTCGGCAGGTAGCCGAATCCGTCGTCAACGCCCCAGTCCTCACCCTTTTCGGGATAGAGGATATTTTTGAGGAAGCCGTCCTTCCCCTCGGCTACAAGCTCGGCATTTCTTTTGTGTGCGAGATTTACGTCAAACTCTCCGTACTCGTTAAGCCCGAGCTTATAAAACCCTGCAAAATCGTTTGACGGGAAAAGTCTCTTGCACTCGGGGCACTGTATCTTCCACGGGTGCTTAAGCGGGTCGTGATGCCACGGATAATGCCCGCCCGTGAGGCTCAAGTTCGCCCCGCAGTATCGGCACACAAACATATCGGGGTCGCCCTCCGCGCCGACGACGTTTCCGCGCGGGATTCCCTCGGACGGAATCATGTCGTATATTTCGTCTATCTTATCCGCGTATTTGTCCGCCGATGAAATATACTTTTCATAAACTTCCTTGCGCGCCCAATCATATTTTTTCACATTTTCGCGCGCAGTCTCCGCCTTCTCCGCCGTCATGTACGACGCGCGCGATTTGCCTCTTATTACCGTGAGGGAAGCGGACTGCGTATAGTCCTCTCCGCCGAATCTGAAGCTCACTTCAAACTCCGCTTCGCCCTCCGATACGGGGATTATGTTACCGTCGGCAATCTCCGCATACTGCGTCTTTTTTGATTTTGCCGAGACATCGGGATATGTAAGAGTTTTCTCTGTCCCGTCCTCCGAAACAACGGTTGCGTAAAGCGGAACCGTATCGCTTCTCTTATCCGTCAGGCGGATATATTTGCTTCCGCCGGCAGTAATTTTGATTTCTTTAACAGGCATAAAATCACCCTCGCACAATACTTTTTTATAATTATATACTGTACCTTCGCCAAAGGCAAGAAAAACAGAGTCATTCGCAATATTTGACAACAAAAAAGCGGTGCAAACTTTGCACCGCTTTTATTTTTTCTTTTACTGCTCGCAGTCGCAGCCGTCATCGCAGCAATCGCAGCCGAGGTCGAACTCAAGCTCCTCGTTGCAGTTCGGGCAGTTGATTTTTCCAAGCTCCAAAATGCCTTCGTCAACCATGATTGAATCTCCGCAGGTGGGGCATTTTACCTCATAGTGGTAGTCCCCCTCGCAGTCCTCGCAATCGCAATCGTCGTCATCACAGCAGTCGCACTCGTCGTCGAGAGCGTCCTCGATTTCGATGAGCTCCTCGGCAACCTCGTCGAGCTCATTGCTCATTTCGTCCGTAACGTCCTCAAGGTCGGCAACGGAATCCGCCATTTCGCTGATTACGTCCACCATAGCAAGAAGGAGCTTTCCCTCTTTCTTGTCCGTGTCGATTTCAAGACCGTCGGCAAGTCCGCGAAGATATGCCGCTTTTTCAACAATACTCATATTCGATAATCCTCCGATAATTACTTTGAACGCTCGAGATACTCGCCCGTTCTCGTGTCAATCTTAATCTTGTCTCCGATGTTGATGAAGAGCGGAACCTTAACCTCCGCACCCGTCTCAACAACGGCGGGCTTTGTTACGTTGGTAGCCGTGTCGCCCTTGAATCCCGGGTCTGTCTCCGTGATTTCGAGCTCGACGAAGTTCGGCGGCTCAATTCCGAAAACAACGCCCTTATATGAAAGAATCTTAACCTGCATGTTCTCTTTTACGAAGCGGAAGCTGTCGGAAAGCTTGTCCTTATTTATCGGGAGCTGTTCATACGACTCAAGGTCCATGAAATAGTAGAGCTCACCGTCGTTGTAGAGATATTCCATGTCCTTTCTCTCAACGAATGCCGGCGGGAACTTATCCGTCGGGCTGAAAGTACGCTCGACAACCGCACCGGAAATTACGTTTCTAATCTTTGTGCGGACAAATGCCGCGCCCTTGCCCGGCTTTACGTGCTGAAACTCAATAATCTGCATTACCTGACCGTCCATATCGAAGGTCATGCCGTTTCTGAATTCACCTGCTGAAACCATTTAAAATCCTCCGTTTGTAAGAAAAAGTATTTCTTTTAATAAAACCTAATATATTTTACCCTATATTATACCATTTTGCAAGCATTTTTTTACATATTGCAAAGCGCATCGATTCCCATTGCGTAAACATTTTTTCCGAATCCCGAAATTACGCCGATGCATACCGCCGAAATGACGGACTTTGCGCGGAACTCGTCTCTTGCAAAAATATTGCTCAAATGCACCTCAACGCACGGAAGCATGACGGAAGCTATTGCGTCTCTTATTGCAATGCTGTAGTGCGAATAGGCGGCGGCGTTCAGCACTATCCCGTCAAAGCCTTTTCCTTTTGCTTCGTAGAGATAGTCGATTATCGCGCTTTCGCTGTTTGTCTGCCGTGCCTCAATCTCCACGTTTAATTCGCTCGTCTTTTTTCTTGTGTATGCGATTATGTCGTCAAGCGTTTCCGTTCCGTAGATATGTGTTTCACGCTTGCCGAGTGCGGCAAGGTTCGGACCGTTAATTATCATTATTTTTTTCACACAGAAACACCTTCCTTTTTTTAAGCTTGCTCACTTTTATTGCCATTATCCCGAGACGCTTCGCGCCGAGCACGTCCGTCGTATATTTATCCCCGACCAGCGCAGTGGTGCCGACCGTTCCTCCGAGACGTTCCATCGCCATCTTAATCGCACGTATTCTCGGCTTCCCGCTTCTCCAATAATAGTCCTTTATGCCGAGCGGTTCGCAGAACTTTCCTACGCGCTCCATGGTATTATTTGAAACGACCGCGAGACTGATTCCGTTATCGCGCAGGCTTTTCACCCATTCGACAATTTCCTCGCGCGGTGTTTTCTCGCTGTTTTTTCCGACCGTATTGTCCAAATCGGCTATTAATACCCGTATGCCGTGTGAGGCGAGATATTCGCCGCTCAGCTCGAACACGCTTCCGAGCACCAAGTCGGCCTCCACGGGTTTAAATAAAGAATACATACAATCCTCCGAATACACATGCTTTATATATAATATATTATAGTATATCATAAAGGTCAAATCATATCAAGGAGACGATTAAATTGAACATCTTCGTGATATACTCGGCAAACGAAAAATTTCCTTTTTTCGGAAACACCTTCAAGAAAGCGCACCTCTCGTATGCCGCGCGCGGGAACGTTCTTATGTCGGAAAAGAACGTGGAGAGCGACGGCGGAGTCATGATTGTTTCAATGGACAATGCCGACTCCCACATTGCCGCGTCCATATACGATGAATACAGGGCGCGCCGTTTCTCCGGCGTTTTCCTCGACAGCGACCTCACCCCGTCAGGCAAATCCGCCGAAATCATGAGTGAAACGGTATCCGCGCTTTCACGGCGGACGGAGAAAATCTTCGTCCCGCTCGCATTTGCCGAAGCGTGCCGTGATGCCGTGCCGGTCGCGGCGGCCGACATCTCGGGCGGAGTGCTTTCGGAATACCTCGAAATGCTCCTGCGCGAACACAAGCGCCTTGCACTTGCCGTTCCGAGAACCGTCTCACGGTTCAAAATGCCCGCCGAGAATCCGACGGGAGAACGTCTTTCGCTTTCGGAATTTCGTTCATTGTGCGAGCGCTTCGGGGCCGGCGGGTTCTTTTCACCGCAGATGATAGTAAATTATTTTACATACCCGACTCCCGACGACGGGTGCGGTTTCGTCCTGTTCGACGATGCAAAAACCATAACGGAAAAGGTTCGTCTCGCAATGAGACTCGGCATTGAAGATGTATTTCTCACGCTCCGCGAAATAGCCGACATCGCCGACGATATCAGTCTTTGATAAGTTTCTTTACAAGCTCCTCATCGGGGGTAACGTATGCGGTCTGAGATGTTGAGTATATGACGCGCCCGGGCGGCGAGCCCTGCGGCTTTTTCACAAAGCGCACGGGCGTGTAGTCAACGGGTACGTTCTCCGATTCGCGCGCTTTTGAGAAATATGCCGCTATTATCGCCGCTTCGGTAATCGTTCTGTTCGGAAGCTCCCTCCCCGCGCACTCTATTATAACGTGTGAGCCCGGGATATTTTTCGTGTGCATCCACATATCGTTTTTCATCGCGCTCTTCAGAGTGAGAATGTCGTTTTGCTTATTGTTTCTTCCTGCATATATTGCAATTCCGTCGCTTGAAACAAAGCAGTAAGGACGAAGAACGCTCTTTCTGCCTTGCTTTTCTTTTGACGATTTTCTGTCGATGTACCCTGTTTCGCGAAGCTCGGCGCGTATCTCTTCCGTGTCTGCCGTGTTCTCGGCGCGCTCTATGCTCTCAAGCACGGATTCAAGGTACATAATTTCCTCTTCCGCGTCCTTTACCTGACCCGTGAGATTTTTTTCCGCATTTTTCATGCGCCTGTATTCGCGGAACAGCTTTTCGGCATTCTCCTGCGGTGTACAGCGCGAATCGAGCTTGATTTCAATCTCGGTGCCGTTATTGTAATAGTCCGCGGCAATAAACGATGTCATACCCTTTTCGAGGCGGTAGATGTTTGCCGATATGAGCTCCGCACGCCGAATAAGCTCCCCGCGGTCCTTTGCTTTTTCAAGCTCCTCACGGCGAAGCGCGAGCTTCCTCTCTGCCCTCGAATGTGCGTTCTTTACAATTCTTGCCATATCCGCGGTTTTTCTCTTCATGCTTTCCCGCACGGCGCGTACCTCACAGAACTCCGCGAGCGTATCGGACAGACTCGCTCTATGCTCCGCGCGCATAGCGTTTTCATATTGCGTTATCGGCATATATGAAAATTCGAACGGGTGCTTTCCGTCATAGACTATGCACGGGGACATATCTCCGCACGACGCCTCCAAAATCGACGACGCCATTCTCTCCCGCTCGGCGGGCGAAAGCCCTGACATACGCGCCGATGTATCTCCCGACGCACGGTATGCTATCTCCCTCGCAATCAGCGGAGAAAATCCGAGGAACTTTGAAAGAATCCATTTATCACACGGAATTTCGCCGTTTTCGGCGCATATAATATCAAACAGCACCGCGCGCGCATAATCGCGCGGATTTATTTTTTCGGGCTTCGGGGGAAGCTCATAAAACAATCCCGGAAGAACCTGCCTTTTTTCGCTCATCTCAAAGTCAACGCGTTTGAGACATTCTATTATTCTGTCGTTTTCTCCGCGGAGAATAATATTTGAATGCCTGCCCATAAGCTCTGCCGTGAGCGTTCGCAATGTCCTTATGCCCATTTCGTCGCATACTTCTATTTTTATATCGATTATTCTCTCGCACTCGGGCGCCGAAACGCCGAGTATTTTCCCGTTTGTCAGATGCTTTCTTAAAAGCATGCAGAACATCGGCGCGGTGGCGGGATTCTCCCTCGAATACGCCGTCATATGGACGCGCGGAAGACCTGCATTTGCGGAAATAAGCAGTTTCTTTCCCTTTATATTCGGCCCGCGCAGTGCTATTACTATATCATCACGTTCAGGCTCGTGGATTTTGTCAATCCTCGAGCCTCCGACAGTTTCATTAAGCTCTTTTGCGAGCGCAGAAATGTAGTTCGCATCCAGTGCCATAGATTACTCCTTAATCACAAAAAAATCGGTGCACGGCGTATCGTTTTCCGCAGCAATTACCGTCTCCCCGCCGATTCTCTCGGAGAGAAGCCCGTAAAGTCTTTCGATTACTACGTCCTCAGTTGCGAAATGCCCCGCGTCAATCACGTTAATCCCGAGAGCTTCCGCTTCGAGGAACTGGTTATGCTTCACGTCCGCCGTAACGAATGTGTCGCATCCGAGGTCTGACGCACGTCTTATATAATCCCCGCACGCCCCGCCTCCCACGGCGAGCTTCTTCACTTTTCTTCCCGCGTCATGGTACTTAACCCCGCTGCATTTGAGCTTTTCGCATACAAGCCTTAAAAACTCGGAAAAATCGAGTGTTTGCGAAATGCGTCCGTATCTTCCTATTCCGCAGGAGGGATCGAGCGGTGCGAAATCCTCAATTCCGAGAGCTTCCGCAAGCGCATCGTTTACGCCGTTTTCCGCAGCATCAAGGTTTGTGTGCATACATATCGCGGATATTCCGTTTTCGATAAGCTCAAGCAATATCTCTCCGCACACGTCTCCGTCCGTAACGCTTCGGCGCGGTGTGAATATCACGGGGTGGTGCGAAACTATCAGATTACAGCCCTTTTCGGAGGCTTCCGAAATTACGCGTTTTGTTATATCGAGCGCAAGGAGGATTTTTTTTACCTCAGTGTTCCCGCGTCCCGCAAGGAAGCCTACATTGTCCCACTCCTCTGCAAGAGATACGGGGTATGCCTCGTTTAGTATTTTATATACATCGTTTACCGTTTCCATGTTTTCTCCCTCATTTCACGTAGAGATTCTATATCCTCACCGCGTCTGCAAAGCTCGGAGCCTGAGACGGCGTGCGAACTTTTTCTCTGCCCGTATTCATATTCGAGTCTCTTAATTATTGAATCGACATATTCCTCCGCGCCGTCCGACCCGAGTCCCTCGCGGCTTATGTATTTTTCAAACGGCTCGTATGCGCACTTTTCTCCTCCGCGGACACGGAGGATACAGTAGAGCTTTCCTGCATCCCGCACAAATATTTCTTTCTCTGTTTCAAATCCGTTTTCATAGAGATAGCTGCGCAGAATGTCCGCACGCGTCATCGGCTGTAATATGAGCGTACAGTTTTTTCTCACCCATTCCGCGCGGGAAATGATATCCGCAATCATCTCTCCGCCCATGCCCGCTATGACCACACATTCGCACGGCGGAATTTTTTCGAGCCCGTTGCACAGGACTGTGGTTATCCTGTCCTCAAGCCCTGCCTTCTTAATTTCGCGTCCGGCATTTTCAAGAGGCCCCTTTTTTATATCGCTTGCATAGGCTTTTTCAGCCCTGCCGTTTCTCACGGCGCCGATTGCCACGTATGCGTGGTCGCATCCTACGTCCGCAAGCGTACCGCACTTTCCTATAAGCTCCGTTACCGCCGAAAGCCTTGCGGAGACAGACTTTACCATTTCAGAATCCCCCATAAAAAGGGCGTGTCCTCATAATAAGGACACGCCCCATGTCTGCGAATTACTTACCTGCGAGATGGTCGTTAAGCTTTTCGAGAAGCGCGTCAACGTCAACGCCGTGTACTTCGCATGCCTGCTCGAGAGTCTCTCCGCGGGAAGCGGGGCATCCGAGGCAGTGCATTCCTATTTCAAAAAAGTACGGCGCCGTTGTTGCGTCAATATCGAGAATGTCGCCGATAATTGTATCTTTTGTGATCTGTGCCATTGTAAACACCCTTTCTGTTTCTTTTAGTTTATTATACTTGTTCTTTATTCATTTTTCAAGTATTTTTTCTTTTGTCTATCTCGCCGTGCAGAAACGAAAGTGCGTCCGAGAGCGTTCCCACTCGGTCGATAAGCCCTATGTTGACTGCCTCTTTGCCGTAAATGACAGTTCCGACGTCTGTTGCAAGCTCGCCCACTTTGAGCATATATTCCCTGAATTTTTCCGCACTCATGTTTGAATTTCTCGAAACGAAGCTTGTTATTCTGTCCTGCACGCGTTCAAAATAGTTAAACGTCTGCGGTGCGCCCACCACAACACCGCTCATCCGCACGGGGTGAATGGTTACGGCCGCGGTCTCGGCTATTATCGAATGCTTCGCCGCAACGGCAAGCGGAACGCCGATAGAGTGTCCCCCGCCGAGAATGAGCGATGCCGTCGGTTTGCTCATCCCCGCAATGAGCTCCGCTATCGCGAGTCCCGCTTCTATGTCCCCGCCTACGGTATTGAGAAGAATAAGGAGACCGTCTGTCTCGTCGTCCTCCTCGACGGCGGCGAGCATCGGGCATATATGCTCATATTTCGTCGATTTCGTATCGCTCGGCAAAACCGTATGCCCCTCGATTTGACCTATAATCGTTATGCAGTGTATCCGACCCTTTGTCGTTACAGAGCCTGTTTCTATTATATCCTCGCGCGTCTCCTTGCGCGATTCGGGTTCGTTTTTATTTTCAGACATATCTTCGCCTCCAAAATTATTCATGCTTAGTTTTTGCAGGCGAACAAGAAAAAATACGAAAGCCGATATAAACATCGGCTTTCGCATAAAACTTTTAATTGAAGAAGTAATTTTTTGTATTGTAATAGCTGATGTCGGAAACAATTTTTCCGAGCGTTTCCATATCGGCGTATATTTCTCCGTCTTCCGCCCACTGACCGATTATGTTGCAGACGATTCGTCTGAAATACTCATGTCTTGTGTAGCTCAGGAAGCTTCTTGAGTCCGTGAGCATTCCCACAAACTTTGAGAGAAGTCCTATGCTTCCGAGCGCCGTCATCTGACGAATCATGCCGTCCATCTGGTCATTGAACCACCATGCCGAGCCGAGCTGCATTTTTCCCGCAACGCCGTGGCCGTTGAAGCACGTTGCAAGAGCTATGAGCGGTTCATTGTGGCAGGGGTTTAGGCTGTAAAGAACGGTTTTCGGAAGTTTTCCTTTTTTCTCAAGCGCATCGAAAATTTTTCCGAGGGGAATTATAATCTCATTATCTCCGATTCCGTCGTATCCCGTGTCGGGGCCGAGTCTCTCAAATGCCGGGGTGTTGTTGTTTCTCGTCGCCGCCATATGAAGCTGCATCGCAAGCCCTTTTTCGCTGTACTGTTCGGCAAGATAAATGAGAAGCGTCGTGCGGTAAACGGAAATCTGCTCCTGCGAAAGCACACCGCCCGAAAGCGCGGTAACAAGCGCAATGTTTGCCGCGTCCGCATCGGGTTCCGCATATTCCACGGTTTCAAGCGAATGGTCGGTTATACGGCATCCGTTCTCAACAAAGTAATCAAGGCGCGAAGAAAGCGCACGGCAAAGCGCTTCAAAGTCCGTTATCTCAAATCCGGCGGCCTCGGAGAGCTTCTTTATATACCCCGCAAACTCACCGTTCTGTATGTTGAGTGCCTTGTCGGGGCGGAATGTGGGAAGAACTTTAACGTTAAAGCTCTTGTCCTCGGCGATTGCCTTGTGATATTCAAGGGTGTCGCACGGGTCGTCCGTCGTGCATATTATTTCAACGTTTGAACGGGTGATGAGACCTCTCGCTCCGAAATCGGGGCGGGCAAGCATCTCGTTGCACTTGTTCCATATTTCCTCTGCCGTTTCGGGGCAGAGCGGTTTATCGATTCCGAAAAAACGCTTAAGCTCGAGGTGCGTCCAATGATAAAGCGGGTTTCCGATGCAGTATGGCATAACCTCCGCCCACTTCATGAATTTTTCCTTCGGCGATGCGTCGCCCGTTATGTATTTTTCATCAATACCGTATCCGCGCATTGCACGCCATTTGTAATGGTCCCCGCCGAGCCAGACCTCGGTTATGTCGGCATAGTGCTTATCCTCCGCAATCTGCCGGGGAATAAGGTGGCAGTGGTAGTCTATTACAGGGAGCTTCTCCGCGTACTCGTGATACAGCTTTTTCGCTTCTTTTGATTTCAGAAGAAAATCTTCGTCCATGAATTTTCTGCTCATTGTCATTTTCCTTTCATTGCTTTTCCTCATTTTAAGTGTATTTTATATCACTCGAAAAGCATTGTCAAGCAATGCGGGTTATATTTATTTTTTTCTTATATTATTTACTTTTTTCATATTTTTTGCTATACTGATACTTGATATTTTTCACATATTCGAGGTATATTTTTCCAATGATAAGAATAGGCAACATCCGCCTTTCCGTTGATGATGCGGAAAGTGTTCTGAAAAA
>CAKSEF010000011.1 GCA_934446465.1 uncultured Oscillospiraceae bacterium | reverse complement strand
ACGGGACCTACGCCTTTCTTTATTGGTTCTTCAATATTTTTTCTCACAAGATTCCACCCCCGAACAGATATATATAATACCTATTCCGGAATGTGAAAAATATAACTCTTACTCAGCGGATTTCTTTTCTTCTTTCTTTTCGGAAGCACCTGAATTTTTTGAAGATACAGAGCTTACCGCCCACTTCATGATACGCATTTTATTTCTGTCGCTGCCTGTTTCTATCGTGAGTTCTTCATCTTTTATGTTTGTAATTCTGCCGACTATACCGCCGATGGTAGTGATCTCATCACCTGTTTTAAGGCTCTCGCGCATACTTGCCGTCTCTTTTTTACGTTTATTCTCGGGGCGGATGAGTACGAAATAGAAAACAACAACTATGAGTATAAGTGGGAGAAACTGCCCGATTCCGGCATACCAAGGGAGCGGTTCTGCTCCACCGTCCGCTGCGGCGGCACCGTCCTCTGTGGGCTGAGCTGTTGTAACTGCGGGAGCACCATCGGATGCGGCATTACCTGCGTCAGGAGCAGCGTATGCAAATGTAACCATAGACATAACGATTGCTAAAACAGTAAGAAGAATGAGAATACGCTTTTTGTTCATGTTAAAATACCTCTCAAATATTATTTCTGTGGTAAATAAAACCACACAAGGATAGTTTACTAAAAAAACAGAAAAAAAGCAATAGAAGTAATAAAAATTTATAAGAACTTCATTTAACTTCCTTATTTTGCGGATATGGAAACTTCGTTTCCGTCAGATGAAGCGGTAACACAGGAAATGCCGGTATTATAGTTGTCTATGATTGCATTTGCGATTCGGTCCTCAAGCTCCTTTTGAATTGTGCGCCGCAGATTTCTTGCACCGTATTTTTCAGAGAAGGACTTGTCAACGAGATATGAAACGAGTGAATCATCATATTCAAACTCGATGTGTTTCTCGGAAAGTGATTTTTTGAGGTCGTCGAGCATAATCCGTGCAATATCGGCAAAGTTATCGCGCGAAAGAGAATTAAATGTTATTATTTCGTCGATTCTGTTTAGAAACTCGGGGCGAAGGAAATCAGAAAGTGCCTTAATTGTGCGTTCTTTCGTCTGCTCCGAGACACTCCTGTTGAATCCGGCGCTCCCGCCCTTAAACTGACTTCCCGCATTTGAGGTCATAACAATTACGGTGTTTTCAAAATTGACTTCACGGCCCTGTGAATCGGTAATTCTGCCGTCGTCAAGAATTTGGAGGAGTATATTTAGAACGTCAGGGTGCGCTTTTTCAATTTCATCAAACAGAACAATCGAATACGGCTTGCGCCTGATTTTTTCGGTAAGCTGCCCCGCCTCGTCATATCCTACATATCCGGGAGGTGCGCCTATAAGCTTTGATACGGCATGCTTCTCCATGAACTCGGACATGTCAAGGCGTATAAGCGATTCCGGCGAATTAAACAGGTCTGAGGCAAGACACTTAACAAGCTCTGTTTTTCCTACACCCGTAGAGCCTGTAAAGAGGAAGGACACGGGCTTGCGCTTTGGAGATATTCCGACTCTGTTTCGCTTTATTGCGGCGCATATGGCAGAAATTGCCTCATCCTGTCCGATTATACGTTTCTTTAGTCTGTCGCCCAGCTCAGACAAGCGTTTAAACTCAATTTCCTGAATAGCGGAAGCGGGAATCTTTGTCCACAGTTCTATAACATGTGCAAGCTGCTCTTCCGTAAGCTCAGGTGCATCCTCGGATTCGAGAACTGCCAGACGGTCGCGCAGTTTACATTCATTGCTCTTTAGAGCGGCAATCTTCTCAAAGGCTTCGTTTGAATTATCGGCAACTATCTTTTCACGTTCAGAATTGATTGATGACAGTTCCTTATATATAGATGCTTTTTCGCAGATGTTTTTGTCTTTGAGGTTTAAGTCGGAACACGCTTCATCGATGAGGTCGATTGCCTTGTCCGGAAGGAAGCGGTCGGTTATATAACGCTCTGAGAGAACAACAGCAAGCCTTGCGATTCGTTCACTTATGCGAACTCCGTGAAATTCTTCATAATAGTGGGCAATACCTTTGATGATGTCAACGGTCTCATCAATAGAGGGCTCATTGACGATTACTTTCTGAAAGCGTCTTTCAAGCGCGCTGTCTTTCTCTATGTGTTTTCTGTATTCGGCAAATGTCGTTGCACCTATGACCTGTATTTCGCCGCGTGATAGGGCAGGTTTGAGTATGTTTGCGGCATTCATTGAGCCTTCGGCATCACCGGCACCGACAAGGTTGTGTACCTCGTCAATCACAAGTATAACATTGCCTTTTTTCTTGATGTCATCTATCAAGCCCTTCATTCGGCTTTCAAACTGACCGCGGAATTGTGTTCCTGCGACAAGTGCCGTAAGGTCGAGAAGATAAATCTCTTTATCAAGAAGCTTTGCGGGAACCTTGCCTTCGTTCATTCTGATGGCGAGCCCCTCGGCTATCGCAGTTTTACCGACGCCGGGTTCACCTATAAGGCATGGGTTATTTTTCTGACGGCGATTGAGAATCTGTATAACGCGCTCAATTTCCGTCTCACGTCCAACTATATTGTCAAGTTGTTTGTTTTTTGCACGGTTAGTGAGCGAAATACAGTAGTTGTCAAGATATTTGTGCTTTGTCGACTTCTTTTCGCGATGCGGTTCTTTCGTATCGGCAGAGCCTGAATTGTCTGAGCCGGCAGTATCGGGATGGGGCATCGAGCCCAACAATTTGTTTAAAAACGGGAACGTGGCGGTTTTTCCTTCGGGGTCGTCATCCTCGTCAAAATCAGACGCACTGTCATCGCTTTCGTCAAGATTTCCGATAATACCCATCATCTCGTTAGTTACGTTCTCAAGCTCTTCCTCCGAGATTCCCATTTTGTTCATGAGGTCTTCAACGGGCTTTATTCCGAGTTCTTTTGCACATTTAAGACAAATTCCTTCGCTTACGGATTTGTCGCCTTCCATTCTTGTTATAAAAATTACAGCAAGGTTCTTTTTACATCTGCCGCACAGAGTTGGTTGCATAATGGTATACCTTTCCTTTACAAATACTTAGAGCATAGTTAAAACGACGTGGTATCGTGCGTTTTTTTAAATTTGATGAATTGATACAGATAGCTGAAAAAAGCAAGAAATGACAAAAACACGGCGCCGTAGGCAAATACGGTTTTGAATATCTCGGGGACAAGGTTTTCGAAAAGGAGTAATACAATTCCGCCGAGAACGAGGAAAATCGTCGCGAGCTTGCCGAAAATGTTTGACTTGAATACCGCCGACATTTCCTGATACAGACTTACACCGCCGAGTACAAGCATTAAGTCTTTAGCAAAAATAAGTGCGATTATCCACCATGGAATAATTCCCGAAATTGTTATGCAGACAAAGACGGTGATCGTCATCATTTTATCAGCAAGAGGGTCAAGAATTTTGCCGAGACGTGTAATTAAATTGAATTTTCTTGCAATCATCCCGTCAAGTACGTCAGTAACTCCGGCAAGTGCATAGACTATTGCGGCATAGAAGTGAGCATTAGGAGTACCTGAAAAAAATACTATTATAAAAACGGGAACAAGGCACATTCTGAATATTGACAGTATGTTAGGTAAATTCATAAACTTATCCTCACAAATAAAGCTGATATGTTTTAGGCGCCGGAGAGTTGCAGAGTCAAAAGAGTGCAAATTTCTATAAGAAAAAGAAAGCGCGCAGCCAATCCTGTCAGACCGGTGAGTATTTTAACGCATTATTGTGTTATGCGCTTATTACAAATGAAAGAGTCGAGATTGATATAAGATGCCGAAGAAGAATAGTGCCGGAAATTGTTTCGGGATTCAAAACGATTCCGAGTTTAAATAATACCAACGAAAGTATTACCACTATAATATACCCCAAAACAAGTCCTAAAACAAGTCCTAAACTTTTGTTAATTAAATTGATGCCGGGAACTTTTGCTGCGAGATTCAAAAGCTTAAACAGAAGCTTGAGCAGCAGGAGCAAAACGAAGAACAATACAACAAACACAACCGCATATGTAATCCGCCCTGCAATATTATCCGAAATATCGGAAATTGCTTTTTCAAGTGTCTTATTGACGTTGTTTGAAAAGTCCGAAATACTCTCGGAAATAATATTTTCAGAGAGCTTAAGCGATGAAAAAATATTATTAAGCTCGTTTTTATCAGCAGGCTTATCAAGTGAGCCTTCCTTCTGTGCCTCCGGGAGGACAGAAGAAATAATGCGCGGAGCGACATATTTCTCTGATAAATACGGTGCAAGATTTTTTGAGAGCTCACCAGCAGCAAATACCGCTATTACGACCGCGAGTATCCCCGCAAGTGTTTTAATCAGTCCGCGACGTCTTCCGCGAAGTGCAAAAACAAGAATAATCGCAACAGCCAAAAAATCAATTAGAAGAGTGGATACGTTCATGTAAAATCCCCCCAAAATTATGAAACATACAGACTTGCGGAATTTGCAGATATTAAAAGTACATTTCCGTTTCTGAAAACCGAACATTTGTTTACGGAGTTTGGTATCATAAATTCGCAATGTACCGACAAATCGCTCTTGTATACGACGCATTTGTCGGAATACTGCAATGATATGTAATTGCCGTTCGCCGAAATCGAGTATACATCTTCGGGAATTTCTGCGGATGAGGTCAGTTCACCGTTTGCATTCACGGAAAGCAGCTTGTAATTGCTGCCGTTCTGGTAGTCGTTAAGGAGTATCGCAAGGCACTTGTTTTTCGGGTCGGTAAAGGCTTTGAGAGTAAGGCCTTCATATGATATTTCCGAAACAATTTCCCCGTTGTTGTTACATACTACGTAGCGGTCATTGCAGACGACGGATATTCTTCCGTCTGAATTATAGCGCAAACACAGGGGAACGGATGTGCCGAGCGAGAGATTTGCGTAAAAACCGTCAGTCTTGATTTTAGCAAATCCGATTGAGCTTTCAAAGCGCCCTTCTTCGGTTCCGTATGTAAGGACTGCAACGGTTTTTCCGTTGGGCGAAACCGCCCCGTCAAAGATGTATTTTTCCGAGGAATAGAACTTATATATCGGGGAGGCGGAAAAGTCATACACCGTAACGAGTGTTTTACTCTCGGAACTGTCGGTAGTGATTGTGAAACCACCGTTATTTGACATATTTGCGTTGAGTATCTTAGAATCACATTCTCCGGACGCCAATATTTTCTTGCTGTTTGCAAGATAGAAATTGCGTCCGCCAAGGTCAAAAGCGAGATATCTGGGGGAGAGAGTAACGACTGCGGGATTTCTTAACAGCACAGGCTCGGACATGAGCTTGCTACCCGAAAGCTTGTATGCACACAGTTCCTCGGGTGATACGATTGCAAGATTACCGCCCAATGCAATAAAACGGCTTCCTTCATTCTCGTCGAAACTGACGGTTGCCTCCGAGGCATCGCCGCGGACACCGTTAAAAATCCAGTATGCGATTCTGCGTATGGAGCCCGAGCTTGAATTTGCATTAAGAAATATAATTACGCACACAAAAAGAAGTATAGTAAAGAATATTGCAAAACGTCCGGATAATCGGTGCTGTTTTTTTTCTTTCTTAGCCATTTACAATTCCTCCGATTCGTTCTGCCGGAATCCCAAAATGTTCGGGATATACGACATTTGTCATATAAAGACCGTACGGCAGGGCAGTGGGGCCCGCATCACCGCGCTCACCACACAACAGTATATCGGAAATGTCGCGCGGAAAAAGTTTCCCGGACGAAACCTCCAAAAGCGTTCCGACGATAGTCCGTGCCATATTATACAAAAAACCATCGGCTGATATTCTTATTGAAATCAAATCTGCATCGATTGACGGTACGCCATATCGGCAGACCTCGCACGCATAGACTGTACGCACAGTAGAGGAGAGTTCGGTACCCAGACTCCGCATCGAAGAAAAATCGTGAGTGCCGACAAAATTTGCCGCAGCCTCTCTGACTTGCTCAATACGGAAGTTCCGCGGATAGTGCAATGCGCGTTTTTCAAGAAACGGAATGCGAGTCTTTGATGTATATATGAAGTAAGTGTATTCTTTCTCAATACAGGAATGAGTGGGATGAAAATCATCACCGACATCGAATGCAGAGTATACCGAAATATCGTTCGGGAGCAGGGAATTGAGTGCTATCGGCACGCGTTCGGTAGGAATCCTTGCCGTTGTCTTCAGCAACGCGACATATTTAAGCGCGTGTACGCCCGTGTCCGTACGTCCGCAGCCAAGAACTTTTATATTGTCTTTAAATACTTCCGATGCGACCGAGGAAAGTGTTCCCTGAATACTGACGGCATTTGCCTGAGTTTGCCATCCGTGGTAATCCGTACCGTCATATGACATCATAATCGCGATATTTCTGTTCATATCATATTACAACCCCAAAACTGAGAGTGTTTGAGAGAATTATACATATCGTAAAAACTGTAAGTGAGAAAATAATTGACCATATATCGAGCGACGAAAGCCTGAGGACGTGGAGTCTTACTCGGCCTTCTCCGCCTTTATAGCATCTGCACTCCATCGCAAGGGCTAAATCCTCCGCGCGTCTGAATGCGTTTATAAACAACGGGACAAGTATCGGAATAAGTGATTTAGCTCGATGAATTATGCTGCCTGTTTCAAAGTCTGCGCCGCGCGACTTTTGCGCAGACATTATCTTCTGTGTTTCTTCTATCAGCGTAGGGATGAACCTAAGAGCAATGGACATCATCATAGAAAGCTCATGAACCGGAAACTTCACCTTTTTGAGCGGTGAAAGCAGGGACTCAAGGCCGTCGGTAAGCATAATCGGAGATGTTGTGTAGGTTAGAATAACAAATGTTCCGACAACAAGCAAAACTATCCTGATTATCATGAACAGAGCAGTATATACTCCGCCGCTTGTAATTGACACAGAGCCAATACTTAACAAAACCGTACCCTTATTCGAGTAAAATACATTTAACAAGGCAGTAAAAATCAACAATACAAGAATAGGCTTTATGCTCTTTAGAATCAGACGTATATTGATTTTTGTTATTAGTATCACAACGAGCAAAAAAACGCCCATTATTGCATACGGAATAAACCCGCGGCACATAAACAAAACAGCTATGAATACTATTGTCAGTACGAGTTTTACCCGAGGGTCGAGCCTGTGAATGAGACTCGTTCCGGGAAAATACTGACCGAGAGTAACGTCTTTAAACATCTTTTTTACCTCTGAGATTTAAAACGGCCGATACAGCCTGTTCCGTTGTATAGACAGATTCGGGAATCATGACACCGAGTGAGCGGATAGCTTTTGCAATATGAGTAATCTGCGGTAAGTCAAGACCTGTTTCCGTAATCATATTTGAGTGAGAAAAGACGTCCGATGGCGTTCCGCAAAGCATTATTCTTCCTTTGTTCATTACCGCAAGTCGGTCGGCAACTTCCGCCGCCTCATCCATACTGTGCGATATTATCACAATAGCTGCGCCGCTGGCTTCCTTGTATATGCGCAGTTTTGCGAGAAGGTCTTTTCTTGATTTAGGGTCAAGTCCTGCTGTCGGTTCATCAAGTACCAGAACTTTCGGGCGCATTGCAATAACACCCGCGATTGCTACGCGTCTTTTTTGCCCGCCGGACAGTTCAAACGGAGAATTTTCTAAAAGCGATTCGGATATTCCGGTAAAACCTGCGGCTTCAAACACCCGTTCTCTTATCTCGCTTTCGGAAAGTCCCATATTTGACGGACCGAACGCTATGTCCTTGTATACCGTTTCTTCGAACAGTTGGTATTCCGGATACTGAAGAACAAGCCCTACCTTAAAGCGAATGGAATGAGTAAATTCCTTTGATTTAAATATGTCCTCTCCGTCATATAAAATCGTCCCGTCCGATGGTTTTAAAAGTCCGTTAAGGTGCGATATAAGCGTCGATTTGCCGGAGCCCGTATGACCGATTATACCTAAGGTTTCCCCGGGAAATATATCAAGATTTATATCGTTGATTGCCGAACATTCAAACGGCGTTTTTGGACTGTAAACGTGTGAGAGTCCGCGTATGCTGATTATTGGATTCAAAGACTAAGACACCTCCGTGGAATCATGACCGAGCGCTGACACTACGGCCTCCGCGCATTCATTTACAGTGATTTTGTCAAGAGGGATGTTGAATCCGTGCCTGTTAAGCTGATAAATAAGTTCAACTGTTTCAGGGACGGCGAGGCCGAGGGAATGAAGCGCTTCGACTTTTGAAAATACTTCCTTAGGAATACCCTCAAGAACAATCTTTCCGCTGTCCATTACGATTATGCGGTCGGCAAGAGCTGCTTCGTTCATGTGGTGAGTGATTAATACTATTGTTATACCGTGCTTTTTGTTTAAGTCATCAAGAATCCTCAATACATCTTTTCTGCCGGAAGGGTCAAGCATAGATGTCGGCTCGTCAAGCACTATACACTTTGGACGCATTGCGATAACTCCGGCGATAGCAATACGCTGCTTTTGTCCGCCTGACAACAGGTGCGGTGCATGAAGACGATATTCGTACATACCGACTGTTTTCAGTGCCGAATCAACCCGTTCACGAATTTCCTCGCGCGGGAGACCAAGGTTTTCAGGCCCGAACGCAACATCCTCCTCGGTTATAGTGGCAACAATCTGATTGTCGGGATTCTGAAAAACTATACCGCACGTGCGTCGTATTTCAAACAACAGCTTTTCATCCTGCGTGTCCATTCCGTTTACATATACCTTGCCTCCGCACGGAAGGAGAACGGCATTAAAGTGTTTTGCAAGCGAGGATTTGCCGGAACCGTTATGGCCGAGTATCGCAAGATATTCGCCGCTTCTTACCGACACATTAACGGATGATAAAGCCGTTTGCTGTTTTCCGCCGTCGGTATTATATTTAAATGTCAGATTTTCGGTTTTGATGATGTTATTCATAGGAAAGCCTCATGGTTTAGATAACAGACCAACGCATTGCGCTTCCGGCGGGGAGAACGAGCCCGGTCTCGAGTACCGGGAGCCCGAGTTCATCACATTCGCTTTTTCCGCCGAAACGCTTTGTGAAGATGATGTCTGATATATATTTTAAAACTGACGGGGCAAGCCCGGTTGTGTATGAGCTTATGAGAACAAACAGGGGAGCGTCGGATAATACTCCCGAACAAAGATTGACAAAGTCAAAGAGATTGTTCTCGAGTTTCCATATCTCTCCCGTAGGCCCGCGGCCATAGGACGGAGGGTCCATGATTATTGCGTCATAGCGCCGGCCACGTCTTATTTCACGCTCAACAAACTTCGCGCAATCGTCTACAATCCAGCGTATGGAAGCATTTGAAAGTCCGGATGAAGCGGCATTTTCACGCGCCCAAGAGACCATGCCCTTCGCGGCGTCAACATGGCAAACGGAAGCTCCGGCTTTTGCCGCAGCAACAGTTGCGGCTCCTGTATAGGCAAAAAGGTTTAATACATTAATCGGACGGCCGGCATTGGCTATCATATCGGTTATATAATCCCAATTCGATGCCTGTTCGGGAAAGATTCCCGTGTGTTTGAAGTTCATCGGTTTTAAATTAAAAGTGAGATTTTTATATGAAATCTTCCACGAATCGGGAAGGTTTCTGTTAGTCCACTTTCCGCCGCCGCTTGAAGAACGGGAATAAAGCGCGTCATATTTGTTCCAACGCGGGTTTGTTCTGGGTGTGTTCCATATAGCCTGAGGCTCAGGGCGGACAAGAAAATAGTTTCCCCAGCGTTCAAGCTTTTCTCCGTTTCCGCAGTCTACCACACTGTAATCATTAAAATTTTTTGGTATCCACATATCACTAAATTTCCTTTATGTTGCATTGATATATCATAATATCATAAAAATGGTAAACAGTCAAATTAAGAACACTTAAAAAACAAGTAATAAAAGGCAGTGAAGACAAATAAACATATAGTACGTAAAACGAAAGGAGAATCGCAATGATAGTTTTCACGGCAAAAGTAAATAAAAAGCGTATTATATCATGTCTGCTCGTCTTCGGCATAATCATATGCTCGGCCGTTGTCTTCTCGAGAAAGGGCGCCGACAAAGCGGAAACGCCTGAACAGACTCAGGAAGAGCAGACAATAAGTACGGAGGTAAAACGCCTTAAAACCAATGAGGACAGAGTTTCTCTTCTCGAGGGGTACGGTTGGCAGGTTGATAAGGAACCGATTGAATTTATGGAGGTTAAGATTCCCGATAAATTTGACGGAGTATATTCCGATTATAATGAGATACAAAAGCGCCAGGGATTAGACCTCACAGACTATGCAGGCAAGAGGGTTATGCGATATACCTACAAAGTGAATAATCATCCGAGTAAAGAGGAAGGCGTTGTCGCAAACATCATCGTCTACAAAAACAAGCTGATAGCAGGGGATGTATGCTCACCTAAACTCGGAGGATTCATGCACGCTCTTTCAGAGACAGAAAAAACAAATTAGTGCATCGCAAGGTAGTCCAAATACCCCTGAAGAATTAACGCCGCTGCAACGGTATCAACCTTTGCGCGGCGTTTTTTGCTGCCGCGGTATCCGGTTTCGGAAAGAATTCTATGGGCGTCAACGGTTGTGCTGCGCTCATCCCAAAGTACAACTTTAAGACCGGTTTTTTTTCGGAGAATATCTGCAATTTCTTCGCTCTTTTTTGCGCGGTTGCCAATGTCTGCATTCATATGCTTAGGATAGCCGAGCACTATTCTCTCGGTACCGCGCGAGATTATCTCCTTACAAAGCTGTTCCAAGGCAAGATTTGGATTGGTTACATTAATGGTAAAGCTTTCGCCGGCGAGTGTTCCGCTTATATCGGAAAACGAAACTCCTATTCGCTTGTCCCCATAATCTATGCCTGCTATTCTCATTGACAAAACCTCCATTATGGACTAATATATACAGGGATATTTTATCACATTATATTGTGTGTTTACAAGTGGGGCTGCGACGATATGGCTAAGATAAATTATCAGATTTTGTGCGATAAACAATTAGCGGAAATTAAAGATAAAGAATACGTTCCGAAGCTTATGCTTCACAGTTGCTGCGGCCCATGCAGTACGTATGTACTTGAGTGCTTGTCCGAGTACTTTAAAATAGAGTTGTTTTACTACAACCCTAATATTTTTCCCGAGGATGAATATAAGAAGAGGCTGATAACGCAGGAAAAAGTAATAAATTCCATGAAGCTCAAAAATCCTGTAAAGCTATTAGCACTGACATACAATCATGATGATTTTTTATCAAATATAATTGGTTTTGAAAAAGAAAGGGAAGGCGGAGCAAGGTGCGAAAAATGCTTCAGACTGAGACTTGAAAAAACGGCACGGGAAGCAAAGAAACAGGGGTGCGACTATTTTACAACAACGCTCTCTGTAAGCCCGCATAAAAATTCCCAAATACTAAATGAAATCGGATGCGATATTTCGGACAAATACGATGTTCCTTACCTGTTTTCAGATTTCAAAAAGCGCGAGGGATATAAGAGGTCAATACAGATTTCCGAGGAACTCGGGCTGTACAGGCAGGTTTACTGCGGATGTGAATTTTCGCTCGATAAATAACCGGAAAAGCTACTGCGCTAGCGGTAGCTTTTATTGTTTCTGAAAGGCAGTTTTTAATTTTTCAATAGCGCGTTTTTCAATTCGGCTGACGTAAGAGCGGGATATATTGCATTTTTTTGCTATTTCATGCTGTGTTTTGGGAATGGTGTTATACAGACCGTATCGCAATATAATTATTTCCCGTTCACGTGCATCAAGGCAGTTATTTACAAACTTGTAGAGTGCAAACTCTGTGTCAAAGCTCTCCACCCGGTCAAGGCGCGGGTCTTCAATGCTTATGACATCCATCAAGGCAAGCGAGTTTCCTTCGGAGTCGGTGTCCAGCGAGTCTGACAACGATAATTCGGCAGAAGTCTTTTTTGCCGCGCGGAAATACATAAGAACTTCGTTTTCTATACACCTTGCGGCATAAGTGGCAAGGCGCGTGCCTTTTGCCGGTTTAAAAGTGTTAATTGCCTTAATCAGACCAATTGAGCCTATGGAAATTAGATCCTCCTGTTCCTGAACAGAGGAATAATACTTTTTAATTACATGTGCAACAAGGCGCATATTGCGTTCAACAAGGATATTCTTTGCCTCCTCGTCTCCGTTTTGGAGGCGTTCGAGACATTCGCGTTCCTCCTGTGCTGATAATGGCTTGGGAAACGAACCGGAGGACAGGCTGAGTACGAAATAAATGCAATTTGAAAGAAAAAGCGCAATGCTCGACAGAATTAACATAACAGCACCATCCAAAATATATAGTGCTTAATTCTACGCGCAGCAGTCAAAAAAATGCAAGTCCGTGAAAAATACAGGACTTGCAGAGGATTATTTTGAATTTATAAGTGCAACCGCATGTGCGGATATTCCGTCGCCGTTTCCGGTAAAGCCGAGTTTCTCCTCCGTTGTGGCCTTTACACTGACACAGTCTAAGCTTATACATAGTGCATCTGAAATATTACGGCGCATTTTCTCTATATACGGCAGAAGTTTGGGCCTCTGCGCTACAATCGTGGAGTCAATGTTTTCAATAAAATAGCCTTTTTCAGAAAGCATGGAACAAACCTCGCGCAAAAGAATAAGGCTGTCGGCGCCCTCGTATTTAGGGTCATTCGGCGGAAAATGCTTACCGATGTCGCCGAGTGCGGCCGCACCGAGAAGTGCGTCCGAAATTGCGTGAAGAAGTACATCGGCATCGCTGTGGCCGAGAAGACCTTTTTTAAAAGGTATTTTAACACCGCCCAAAATCAATTCTCGTTCTTCTGCCAGACGGTGGACGTCATATCCGTGTCCTATTCTCATAAAATTACACCTCATTCGTTTCCGCGGAGGAGATTGCCTCTGCAAAAATCAAGTCTTCGGGGGTAGTTATTTTTATGTTAAAATAATCACCCTTCGTCAAAAAAATGCGCGTACCGATAGCTTCCGCCGCAGAGCAGTCATCAGTTATCGGAATGTTTTCGTCCAGTGCTTTTTTTAAAGCCGCCGTTATTAGTGAAGAATCAAATACCTGCGGAGTCTGAACGGCAAAAAGAGTATTGCGCGGAATGGTTTTTACCACAATACCGCCGTTTGCCTCTTTAACGGTATCTTTCAGCGGGACTGCGGGAGCAGCAGCGCTGTACCTCGATGCAGCGGATATTGTGCTGTCGATTATTTCAGAAGATACAAACGGACGAGCCGCGTCATGGACGGCTATAAGGTCAAATCGTGATTTTGACTCAAGAATCCCGTTATACACGGATTCCGCACGGGTTTTCCCGCCCTTGATTACGGATTTCACCTTGTCAAGTGAAAACTCTTTACAGATATCATATATTGCAAGAATTGATTCTTCGCGTGTAGGAATTATGATTTCATCTATAAGCGGCGAATCCTGAAGCTTCATAAGGGTGAGGGCAATGACGGGAACACCTCTTATCTCTGAAAAAATCTTGTCGCCGTGTTCCTTCATTCTTGAAGAGGAACCTGCGGCAGGTACAATGGCAACACAGCTCTTCTTTTTCGGAGTAAACTGCTTTTTCTTAAAAGAAAACATTTTTAAGCACCTCGTCTAAAATAAAGCTGTCTTTTAATTCAAAAGACAGCTTTTGTTTATTTGGAACAGGAACAAATAAGCGCGTTGATTGCCGAATCTATTTGAGCTTCAACATCTTCATACAGTACGTTTTTTGTAATCACTATCTCGGAAATAAATATCTGTTTTGCCAGGTGGAGCATTTTGCGCTCGCCGTTTGACAGACCGTGTTTGTACTCCCTGAACATCAGAGATTTGATTACTCGCATAACCTCTTTGAGATTTCCGCTTTTTACCCGAAGAGAATTATCACGAAAACGCTTATTCCAATTCTGATTATCGTCAATATCGAGTGTCGAAATCAAGGAAATAAGCTCGTCTGCCTTTTGTGATGAAATCGGAACACGTATTCCTATATTCACCGTAGAAGCGACGGGAACCATAACCGTCATATTGTTTACGGGAAGCTTCAAAACATAGTAATCGAGTGATTTTCCGTCAATGTTTTTTGTGGTAATATCCTCAATAATTCCTGCTCCGTGCATGGGATGGACTATTTTATCGCCGATGCTGTACAACGGAATCACTCCCCTCAAAATTTATTACTATTATACTATTTTTTTGCGGATTTTTCAAGAAAAAACTGTATAATAATTTTTATTGTGTAGTTTTTCGGCAATTTATTGTTTTTTTTGCATATATACTTGACAACTTTCCAATAATGATGTATATTTACTAAAAGTTGAAAGGCTGTGACGGAGTTGATTCTGCGTAGAGCATGTTCCAGAGAGCCGTGCATTCGGTGTGAGCACGGTAACATGCGGCGGAAGTGTCCCTCCGTAGCTGTCGGGGCGAAGGCTTTTAGCTGTGTAGTCCTGTACCGTTTGCCGCGTTAAGGTAAAATTGAGAAGGTTAAACCTTGAAAATGGGTGGTACCGCGGAGCTTGCAAGTTTTCGCCCCATGTCGCAGAGACATGGGGCTTATTTATTTGTCAGGAGGGATTTTTATGGGAAAACAGCTTGAAAAAATTTATAATCCGCACGACGTTGAGGAACGTCTCTATAAACAGTGGGAAGAAAACGGCTACTTTCACGCAGAGGTTGATGAAAAGAAAAAGGCTTTTTCAATAGTGATGCCGCCGCCGAATGTAACAGGACAACTGCATCTCGGACACGCACTCGACTGCACTCTCCAGGATATTCTTATTAGGACGAAGAGAATGCAGGGCTATTCCGCTCTCTGGCTTCCCGGAACAGACCACGCAGGAATTGCAACGCAGATTAAGGTTGAGGCCGACATAAGAGAAAAAGAAGGTATTACACGCCACGACCTCGGACGTGATAAGTTCCTTGAGCGTGTTTGGAAGTGGAAAAACGCTTTCGGCGACAGAATAGTAAAACAACAGAAGAAAATGGGTTCTTCATGCGATTGGGAACGCTCACGCTTTACAATGGACGATACCTGTGCGAGAGCTGTACGCGAAGTTTTTGTAAGCCTTTATGAGAAAGGGCTCATTTATCAGGGAAACAGAATAATTAACTGGTGCCCGAAATGCGAAACCGCCCTTTCCGATGCAGAGGTAGAATATTCGGAGATGGACGGCAAGTTTTGGCATATCAAGTATCCGATTAAGGGTTCTGACGAATATGTGATTATAGCGACGACACGCCCTGAAACGATGATGGGCGATACCGCCGTTGCGGTGCACCCGGATGATGAGAGATATAAATATTTGATAGGAAAAACATTGATTCTTCCGCTTATGAACAGAGAAATTCCCGTTATTGCGGACGAATATGTTGAGCGTGACTTTGGGACGGGCTGTGTAAAGATTACACCGTGCCACGACTCGAATGACTTTGAAGTCGGTAAACGACACAATCTTGAGGAAATCCTTGTTATTGACGAGCACGGCTGCATAAATGAAAACGGCGGAAAGTACTGCGGTCTTGAAAGAAACGAGGCAAGAAAGCAGGTAGTTGCGGATTTGGAAGAGGGAGGATATCTCCTTGAAACGAGAGACCATAAGCACAATGTGGGAAAGTGCTACAGATGCGGAACTGTAATTGAGCCGCTTACCTCAAAACAGTGGTTTGTGAAAATGAAACCGTTGGCAGAAGAAGCTCTGCGCGTTGTAAATGACGGAACGGTAAAGTTTGTTCCAGAACGTTTTTCGAAGATATACACGAATTGGATGGAAAACGTTCACGACTGGTGTATTTCAAGACAGTTGTGGTGGGGACACAGAATTCCTGCGTTCTACTGCGAGGAATGCGGACATGTAAATGTTTCCCGCGAAGACCCGACAAAGTGTGAAAAATGCGGAAGTACACATTTCCGTCAGGAAGATGACGTACTTGATACGTGGTTCTCATCTGCGCTTTGGCCATTCTCAACTCTCGGGTGGCCCGAAAAGACTCCGGAGCTTGATTATTTCTATCCGACATCGGTTCTCGTTACCGGATATGACATAATTTTCTTCTGGGTAGCAAGAATGATATTCTCGGCAATGGAGCACCTGAAGAAGGAACCGTTTAAAAGGGTATTTATCCACGGAATTGTACGCGATGCCCTTGGCAGAAAGATGTCAAAGTCTCTGAACAATGGTATTGACCCGCTTGAGGTTATAGAAAATTACGGCGCGGATGCTCTGCGGCTGACTCTTATCACGGGTAATTCCCCGGGAAATGATACAAGGTTTAATATGGAGCGTGTCGAGGCAAACAGAAATTTTGCAAATAAGATTTGGAATGCGTCCCGATTCGTTATGATGAATCTCAATATTGATAAATGTGAGCTCCCTGAATTGTCGGAACTTGCAACAGAAGATAAATGGACTATTTCGAAGTATAACAGATTAATTTCCGAAATAACCGAAAATATTGATAAGTACGAGCTCGGAATAGCGGCACAAAAGCTTCAGGATTTCATTCGCGATAATTATTGCGATTGGTATATAGAGCTCGTAAAGACGAGACTCTCCGACGACGCAGATAAAAAGAGCAGAGAATGTGCGGAGAAGGTTTTGTGCTATGTACTCTCAAATACATTAAAGCTTTTGCATCCGTTCATGCCGTTCATAACCGAGGAAATATGGCAGACTCTTCCGCACGATGGAGATTCAATTATGATTTCTTCATGGCCGGTAAGCTCTGATGAGCTCAATTTCCCTGAAGAGGAAAACAAAATTGAAATTCTCATGCAGGCAATTCGAGGAATGCGAAACCGCAGAGCGGAGATGAATGTCCCGCCGTCAAGAAAGGCACAGTTAATTGTTGTTCCGGATAATGATGAGATATCGGAAATATTCAGCACGGGCAGGCAGTTTTTTGCAAAGCTTGTATCTGTCTCCGAGATGATAATTTCCAATGAGATACCGGATACATCCAAAATGGTTTCAGTCGTAACGCAGGGAGCAAAGCTGTTTATCCCGATGAGCGAACTGATTGATACCGAGGCGGAGCTTAGGAGACTTCGCAAGGAACGCGAAAAGTGTGAGAAGGACCTTAAAATAATAAGCGGTAAGCTGAACAATGAAGGCTTCATGGCCAAGGCTCCGGCAAATGTCATAGAATCCGAAAAAGAAAAGCTTGCAAAAGTTAAGTCGCTTATCGCAAATATAGACGACAGTATAGCACAGTTAGGATAAACCCGCGGTATACCAAAGAAAACGTAATAAAAAACACGGCTGTTCACATAGAATGCAGCAGCCGTGTTTTTTTATTGAGAAATGCACAAAAAAAGGCTTGTAATTTCCGTAAATTTATTATATAATTAATGAAAATTAATACTTGCTTAATATGTTTTGAGCGAGTTTTAATTTAGTTAGGAAAAAGGAGAGCAAACACTATGAATGTATACCACGCATCAAAGATAAGAAATGTATGTCTTTTAGGCCATGGCGGCGACGGAAAGACGTCGCTCGTTGAAAGTCTCCTGTTCATGACTAAGGGGCTTGACAGGCTCGGAAAGGTGTCGGAAGGAAACACGGTTTCAGACTTTGACGCCGAAGAAATTAAGAGAAAAATCAGTATTTCGTCGGCAATAGTGCCGGTGGAATTTTACGACCATAAATTCAATTTTATGGATACTCCCGGATATTTTGATTTTGTCGGAGAAGTTCATCAGGCAATGCGCGTTGCCGATGCGGCGCTTATCGTATGCACGGCAAAAAGCGGTGTTGAAGTAGGAACTGAGCTTGCATGGAAAATGGCTAATAAATACAAAATGCCGAGGATGATTTACATAGGCAAAATTGACGATGAAAATGCGCACTATTACAGAGCATATACAAGCCTTCGTGAAAAATTCGGCGTTTCGATATGCCCGATGGTAATACCTGCTATTGTTGATGAAAAAATAATCGGTATAATTGACGTTGTTCCTATGAAGGCATATGAACTTAAAAACGGAGCAGCGGTTGAGATGCCGATACCTGAGCAGATGATGGAGCGTGTAAACGAAGTTCGTGCCCAAATTTGCGAAAGCGTCGCCGAGACGAGTGAAGAATACATGGATAAGTACTTCGCAGGTGAGGAGTTCACTATTGAAGAAATGCTCAACGGAATTAAGAGCGGTGTTCTTGACGGAACGCTTGCGCCGGTATTCTGCGGGTCTGCCTACACCGGAATAGGTACACTTGCGCTTTTGAGAGGAATTATTGGATTTGCTCCGTCTCCGCTTGACGCGCCCGCCGAGGTAGCGGAAAACTCAGAGGGAGAGGCTGTTGAAGTAAAGGTTGATGAGAATGCACCGGCATCGGCATTTGTATTTAAAACTGTTTCCGACCAATATGGAAAATTCTCATTCTTCAAGGTCATAACAGGTAAGATTACGGGAGATATGTCTCTTGTCAATCCGAGAATAGGTCAGTCCGAAAAGATGGGGCACCTTTACAATGTTTTAGGTAAAAAGCGCATGGACGCATCAGAAATATGTGCGGGTGATATAGGCGCAGTCTCCAAGCTTGCCGTTACAAAAACAGGAGATACACTGTGTGCACAAAATAATGTGGTCAAATTTGCAGGAATCAATTTTCCGATTCCTACATTCTCAATGGCTATGCTGCCTAAGGTAAAAGGCGGAGAGGAGAAGATTGCCACCGGACTCACACGTCTTGCTGAGGAAGACCTGACGTTCAAAACAAAAAATAATGCTGAAACTCATCAGTATGTAGTAACCGGATACGGTGATATACATATAGATGTTTTGTGTTCACGCTTAAAGAGCAGATTCGGGGCAGATGTTGAACTTGAAGAGCCGAGAGTTCCTTATCGCGAAAAGATTCGCAAAAAGGTTAAGGTTCAGGGGCGTCATAAAAAGCAGTCGGGCGGACACGGACAGTTCGGAGATGTTTGGATAGAGTTCCAACCCGGCGATACAGAGGACCTTGTTTTTGAAGAGAAGATAGTCGGCGGAGCAGTTCCGAAAAACTTCTTCCCGGCAGTAGAAAAAGGACTCCGTGAGTCAATTACAAAGGGTGTTTTGGCAGGTTTCCCGGTCGTTTATTTGAAGGCAACTTTGGTTGACGGCTCTTATCATGATGTTGACTCCTCGGAAATGGCATTCAAGGTTGCTGCAAACCTCGCATACAAGAACGGACTCCCGCAGGCCGACCCGGTAATACTTGAACCGATAGGAAGCCTAAAGGTTTACATTCCGGACTCTTATATGGGCGACGTAATCGGAGATTTAAATAAGCGTCGCGGCAGAGTTTTAGGCATGAATCCGTTTGAGGATGGTCTGTCGGTTGTCGAGGCAGAGGTTCCGATGGCTGAGATGAACACATATACAATAGACCTTCGTTCAATGACACAGGGGCGAGGCTCTTTCGAGTTTGAGTTTGTCAGATACGAAGAAGCTCCGGGGAACATCCAGCAGAAAATCATTGATGAGCGCAAGGCGTATATGGAAGAAGAATAGAAATAAGCTAAACGGTCGCTGCAAATACATTTGCAGCGACCGTTTTTTTACTAAGCCGTATTATTTTTTTAAATTAGCTTCGCAGAATTCGAGGTCTTCAAGGGTATTAACTCCGTAAATTTCACATGTGTCTCCGATTGTATATGAATCAACCTTTTTGCCGTCGGCAATCAGAAGCTTCGGAACATCTGTGAGGTAATATTCTCCCTGAGCATTATCATTTTTAAGCTTCGAGAGATTCTCAAACAAGAGCTTTGAGTTGAAGACGTATACGCCAACGTTGAGTTCCTTAATCGCAAGCTGTTCGGGAGTACAGTCTTTCTGCTCGACTATATCGACAATCTTTCCGTTTTCACGGATAATACGTCCGTATGCGAGTGATGAATTGCTGACCGCAGTGAGGAATGTACAGTCGGCGCCGCTGTCTATATGATGCTGCACCATGGCCTTATATGTATCTTTCTCAATCATCGGCATATCACCGTAGAGAACTATAACGGGGCCGTCATAGTCCGCAAAAAACTCCTTGGCGCATGCAACCGCATGACCGGTTCCGAGCTGCTGGTCCTGAACGGCAAAGCTGTAATCACCTTTTGTTTTCTCGATGACCTTCTCACGCATATAGCCTACAACTATTGTGGTGTCCTTCTGAGGAATAAAATCAATATTCTCCAGAACGTAAGAGAGGAGGGAACGTCCGTTTGCCTCACGGAGAACCTTTGGGGCATTGAACTTTTCGCTTTGAAGACGTTTTCCTTTTCCCGCTGCGAGTACGATTGCTTTCATTTTAAACATCCTTTCGGTATTTATTATTCCTTTACAAATGCGTTTTTAATTTCGCATATATACAACTTGTGAAAATCTCCGTTTGTATAGTCAGAGAGAATCGACTTGTCGATGAATTCAAAATCACGGAGATTTGCAGTTGAAATTTTTTCGCAATCAAAGATAATTCTGGCTTCCTCAAATGCTACTGCGCCGTCATCAAGTGCAAACGGAGTAACGGGGCAGTCCATCTTATTGACATCACGTCCGCTGTAGTTTCCGCAGAAATTTAAAAGATCCCGGTACTCATTTCCGAAGAAGCACAGCGACATTGCATCATTCTTTTCCGTGAATTCAAAAGTGTATCGGCTTGGACGGATAAAAACGAAGCATACATTCTTTCTCCATAGAAAACCGACACCCGCCCAATTAGCCGTCATCATATTGTAGGATTCTTTGTCGCCTGCGGTAATCAGTACCCAGTCTTTTGCTATCAGTCTTAACATGTTATCTGAAATATCTTCCGGTCTTACACGTTTAAAATTGTTCACAAAACTCACCTCAAAAATATTCATATGCAACAGTATAACACAAATTGCTGTTTTTGAAAAGAGAAATGTACATTTTTATTATTCGGACGTATTTAACTTTGATTGCACTGTAACGTATGCTATAATCGATATAGCATACATCATAAAATAACTTGTTTTTTTTATCGAAATTTGGTATAATATTATCACAAATTTCAATAACTTCTTTGCTTTGGAGGAAAACGGTTTTGGGTATAGCGGGCAGAATTATAGGATTGTTTCAAGGTTATAACTGGCTTATAATTCCTGCGGCGTTTTTTGCCATAGTCTTGCATGAAGTCAGCCATGGCGCCGTCGCGCTTCTCCTTGGCGATACAACGGCGAAGGAGTGCGGAAGGCTGTCGCTGAATCCTATCAGGCATTTGGACATATTCGGACTTCTTTGCATGATTATTTTCGGATTTGGCTGGGCAAAGCCCGTGCCTGTGAACCCAAGAAATTTTAAAAACAGAAAGCTCGGTATGGCAGTCGTTGCGCTTGCAGGCCCTGTTTCGAATATAATTCTTGCGCTTATTGCGTTGCTGTTGATGGGAATTACCTTAAAGTTCTGTCCAAATAGCACAGTATCGAATTTAATTGTGAATTTTCTGTATGTCTTTGCGCTTCTCGACATCGGTCTTGCGGTTTTTAACTTTATTCCAGTACCTCCGCTTGACGGCTCGAAAATCCTTGCAGCATTCATTCCGGACAGAGCGTACGGTCAAATTTTGAAATATGAGCGATACGGAATGCTGATACTTTTTGTTTTAATAAATATACCTGAATTTTCGGCGATTCTCGGCTATGCCCAAAGAGGTATCTTTGAATTGATGCTTAACATTGCATATAAAATCATGTAAACCGTAAGGGAGTTTCGTATGTCAGAAATAACATACCATCTTGAGGTGTTTGACGGACCGCTTGACCTTCTCCTTCATCTCATTGCAAAAAACAAACTGAATATATATGATATCCCGATTGTGGAAATACTTGAGCAATATAACAAAGCTCTCGATGAAATGCAGGAGCGCAACCTCGACATAACATGTGATTTTGTTGCAATGTCCGCACACCTTCTGTATATTAAATCGAAAATGCTGCTTCCAAAGCACGAGGATGCGGATGATGAAGAAGACCCGCGTGCAAGACTTGTCGAAATGCTGCTTGAATATCAAAAAATCAAGGAAGTCAGCGGTGAATTGAACGCAAGGGCAGAGGTTGGTCTCGATATGTATACAAAAATGCCCGAACAGATAACACCGGACAAGACATACAGGTATTCCCATGATAAGCTCGATTTGAAATTTGCAATTCTCAATATGCTTGAAAAAGGCGAGAGCAAAATACCTCCCAAGATAAGTAATTTTGCAGGAATCGTCGGACGTGAGGTGTATTCTGTCGGGAAAAAGGTTGCCTACATTCTCAAAAACCTTATAAAATCAAAAAAGATAGTCTTTCTTGATTTATTCAAAGAAGTTAAAACCCGCTCCGAAGTAGTTGCGACTTTTCTCGCAGTGCTTGAGTTGTGTAAGACAGATAAAATCAAAGTATCGGACAATGAAAAAGATATTATGCTTTTGCCGGACAAAAAAAGTGTATAGGAAACAGAGGTTAGCTCAAAATGAAAATATCAGAAATACAAAGCGCGGCAGAAGCATTGTTGTTTGCTGTCGGTGAGCCTATTGAGATTTCGAGAATGTCATCTGTTCTTGAGGTTGACGAGGCTACACTCACAAAGATAATAGAAACTCTCAGAGACGATTACAGCTTTAACAGGCGTGGAATACGCATAGTTAAGCTTGACGGAGCCTATCAAATGTGCTCCGCACCGAATTATGCCGATTATGTGCGAAAAGCAATGGAAACAAGAAAACCGCCGAAGCTTTCGCAGTCGCTTCTCGAAGTTCTCTCCGTAGTCGCTTACAGACAGCCCGTTACCCGCGCATATGTGGAACAGGTGCGCGGAGTGGATTGCACGTATTCAATATCTTCGCTGCTTGATAAAGGTTTGATAAAAGAGGCGGGCAGATTGGACGTTCCGGGCAAACCCATACTGTATCGAACGACAAAAGATTTTCTGAGAGTATTTGGACTTGAATCATTAAACGAGCTTCCTGAGCTTCCCGACTTTGCCGAGGAGGAAAACTCACAGGTTACGTTTAAGGAAATAGAAAGTTCCGAGACGCAAGCTTCGGAATAACAAGCACGGGAGCGTATAGAAAATGTACGTCTTTATAGTTATTGCGGTGTTGCTGACGATAATCGCCGTTGCAAGAATCCGAGTTCATATAGAATACTCAGACAGCGGTTTTTTGTGCGTTGTAAGATTTCTCTTTTTCAAAATGCGGTTTCCGATGAAAAAGGAAAAGAAATGTAAGCAGAAGAAAAAAGAAAAGGCAAAAAGTAATGAAATTAAAGAAAAAAAATCAGGCGGGAGTATGGTTCAGTTCCGAAGCCTTATAAAGCCTGTTCTTAACGCGGCGGGGAAATTAGCGAGGGGTATAGTTATACATGAACTCGTTGCGGATGTGTCGCTTTCGGGCAGTAATGCGTTTGAAACCGCCGTTATGTATGGGGCGGCGTCCGCCGGCGTCGGGATTGCCGACCCGTGGGTTAACGAGAAGCTGAACATTAAAAAGAAACGAATAACACTCAGTCCTGATTTTGAATCGTCGGAGACGAAGATATATTTGTGTTCGTATATGTCGCTTTCTGTTTGGCGCATATTCGCAATTTCAGCGAGCTTCGTATATCAATATATAAAATCATTAAATACTGAACAAAGAAAGGAATCATAGGCTATGGCAGAGAATTCATTAAATGAGGTAATGAAAACCACAATGGACAGGCTTCGTACCATGGTAGATGTTAATACTATTGTCGGGGATATGATTACGACCCCCGACGGAACTACAATAATTCCGATTTCAAAAGTTTCCTTCGGATTTGCGTCAGGCGGTTCCGATTTTGAAACAAAAAAAGAGAATACGGGATTCGGAGGCGGCAGCGGTGCCGGTGTTTCGATAAATCCCGAAGCATTTTTGGTGGTAAAGGACGGAAATGTCAGAATCCTGCCAATGGCGTCTGCGCCGAACACTGCGGTAGACAGATTGATAGAATTAATCCCGGACGTGTTTGACAGGGTCAACAGCCTTGTTAAAAAGAAGAAAGAAGAACAGACCGAAGAATAAGTAATATATCACGGTGCGCAGTCGTATGCTTTTAAACGGAGGCGATTGCGGAATGAAAGCTTTTTTGGCGTCTGTACTGCTTTTTTGTTTGTTTACCGTTACATGCAGTTGTGTGGACATTTCGGCGGAATCCGCCATTTTATATGAACCGCTGAGTGATACAATAATTTACGCAAAAAACATTGATAAAAGGCGAGAAATTGCCTCAACAACAAAAATTATGACGTCTGTTGTGGCTATTGAGAACGGAAACACAGAGGATATGGTGACTGTTCCGAAATCCTGTGTCGGTATAGAGGGTACGTCTATGTATCTGCGTGAGGGAGAAAAGATTTCACTTGGAGATTTGCTCTACGGAATGATGCTCCGCTCTGGAAACGACGCCGCAATGACGATAGCGTATCATATAGGCAACGGAAATGTACAGAAGTTCGTTGATATGATGAATCAAAAGGCATACGAACTCGGCATGAAGGACACATCCTTTAAGAATCCGAACGGACTTCCCGCTGAAGGACATTATTCAACAGCGCGCGATATGGCAAAGCTTGCTTCGTATGCCATGAAAAAGCAGATGTTCAAAGAAATAGTCTCTACCAAGTCAAAAACTGTCGGGGGTAGAAGCATTGCAAATCATAATAAGCTTTTGAGATTGTATGACGGAGCAAACGGAATTAAAACGGGTTTCACAAAAGCCGCGGGGAGGTGCCTTGTGTCGAGTGCCGAGCGCGGGGGAACAGAGCTGATAGCGGTAACACTTAAAGCTTCCGATGATTGGAACGACCACATAAAGCTGTTTAATATTGGATTCTCCGAGTATAGATTTGCTGATATAATAAACACCGGTGATGTAATATCACAGGTACCGGTTGTCGGCGGAGAAGCAAACAGTGTTTCCGCGGTTGCGGCAGGCAGTTCGGCAATATTTGAAAATAACGATAAAGCAGGAAAAATACAGAAAAGAATTAAGATTCCACATTTTTTGTATGCTCCGATATGCAAGGGAGATATAATAGGGGAGATTGAATACACTCTCGACGGAAATGTAATAGAATCATTGGAGATAGCAAGTTCTGATACGGTAGAAATTTTAAAAGAAGAGAATTTTATAGAGAAGCTCATACGTTTTTTTAGGAGAAAGTAGATTATGATAAAAGAAGTAGTAAACATGGCTGAACACTTGCAAAAATTTCATGAGGGAAAGGGTGTCCATGCGTATAAGATATTCGGAGCACATTTCTCCGAGGTAAGCGGAATACAAGGTGTTACGTTTCGGGTTTGGGCTCCGAATGCAGTTTCGGTCTCAGTTGTCGGGGATTTTAATGAATGGGACGGAACCAAAAATGTGATGTCAAAAAACCGCGATGACGGAAGCGTGTGGGAAACATTTGTGCCGGGACTCTGTGAGTACGATTTATATAAATATTGTATAACTACAAGGACTAATGACGTAATTCTCAAGGCGGATCCGTATGCTTTTCATGCGGAAACACGCCCGGGAACTGCGTCAAAAATTTTTGAGCTCAACGGATATCCGTGGGGAGATTCAAAATGGGAAAAGTATAAGGCCTCTCACGATGTCTTTCGCGAGCCGATGAATATCTATGAAGTTCATCTCGGTTCGTGGAGACGGTATGATGACGGCAATTTCTATTCATACCGCGACCTTGCCGAAACATTAATCCCGTATGTCAAGGAAATGGGGTATACACATATAGAAATGCTTCCCGTGTCAGAATACCCCTATGACGGTTCATGGGGATATCAGGTTACGGGATACTTTGCGGCAACCTCGAGATACGGAACCCCGAAAGACCTTATGTACTTCATTGATAAATGTCATAAAAACGGGATAGGTGTTATAATAGATTGGGTAGCCGCTCACTTTCCGAAAGATGCGCACGGCATCTGCGAATTTGACGGCGGATATGCTTATGAGTACAGCGACCCTTTAAAGCGTGAGCACCCTGACTGGGGCACAAGAATATTTGATTACGAAAAACCCGAAGTCCAGAGTTTTTTGATCTCAAATGCCGTTTTTTGGTGCGATATGTTCCATATAGACGGAATAAGAGTGGATGCAGTTGCGAGTATGCTCTATCTGGATTACGGAAAAGGCAACGGACAATGGCGGGCAAATAAGTTCGGCGGAAATGAGAATCTTGAGGCAGCGGATTTTTTGCGCAACCTTAATTCGGAGGTGCTCAAGCAACACCCGAATACTACTATGATAGCAGAAGAATCAACTGCATGGCCGCTGATAACAAAACCTCCGTATATGAACGGACTCGGTTTTCACTTTAAATGGAATATGGGTTGGATGAACGATACACTCAGATATTTTTCAACAGACCCGTATTTTAGAAAGCACAACCACAATGCGTTGACTTTTTCACTCACGTATGCTTTTTCGGAAAACTATATACTGCCGTTTTCACACGATGAGGTGGTGCATGGAAAATGCTCACTCATAAATAAGCAACCGGGAGAGTATGAACAAAAATTCGCAGGTCTTCGAGCTATGTTTGGGTATATAATGTCTCATCCGGGCAAAAAACTCAGCTTCATGGGAAATGAATTTGCGCAGTTTATTGAGTGGAATTACGAGAACCAGCTCGATTGGCTCTTACTCGATTACGATATGCACAGAATGTTCAAATTGTATATCCGGGATTTAAATATGTTCTATCTTAAGAATTCCGAGCTTTGGGAAATTGAAGACGGGTGGAACGGATTTAAGTGGATTAAGGTCGATGATTGTGACAACAATGTCCTTATATTCTCTCGAATTAACAGTGCGGGAAAAGAAATTATTGCGGCGTTTAACCTCTCACCGATAAAACGTGATTCTTATAAATTCGGAGTCGATACACCGGGAAGTTACAGAGTTGTACTCAACAGCGACAGCAAAAAGTACGGCGGTTCGGGTGTTGAGTTTCCGTCATATATTCGCACAAAGAGGGAAACGATTGATGGACATGAGTTCTCATTAAGTCTTACGCTTCCTCCCATGAGCGTGATTTTTATCCGCAAGAAAGGATGAGGTAAAATGTTAAAGAAAAAGGAATGTATCGCGATGCTTTTGGCAGGCGGGCAGGGGAGCAGACTCCATGTTCTGACCAAAAATGTCGCAAAGCCGGCTGTTCCGTTCGGAGGAAAATATCGAATCATAGATTTTCCGCTCTCAAACTGCATTAACTCCGGGATAGATACGGTAGGAGTGCTCACTCAGTATCAGCCGCTTGAATTGAACACATATATCGGAAACGGGCAGCCATGGGACCTCGACCGTTCAAACGGCGGTGTTGCAATACTTCCGCCGTATATGACAAGTACAAGCGGTGCATGGTACAAGGGAACGGCAAATGCAATTTATCAGAACATAAACTTTATCAGAAGCTTTTCTCCGGAATACGTACTCGTTCTCTCGGGCGACCATGTTTATAAAATGAATTATGATTGGATGCTTAAAGAGCATAAGCGCACAAAGGCCGACTGCACGATTGCAGTAATTGATGTACCGCTCTCGGAAGCGCCGCGTTTCGGAATAATGAATCTCCGGAACGACAACTCAGTTTATGAATTTGAGGAAAAGCCGAAAAAGCCAAAGAGTACTAAGGCATCCATGGGTGTCTATATATTCAGCTGGGATGTCCTCGAAAAATACCTGATTGATGATGAAAATGACGAGACGAGCCAAAACGATTTCGGGAAAAATATTATACCTAAGATGCTTGATGACGGAAAAAGGCTCTTTGCATATGAATATAAGGGATATTGGAAAGATGTCGGAACGATTGACAGCCTTTGGGAGTCGAATATGGACGCTATCACACCGGGAAGCGGGCTGCTCCTGCACGACCCCGGGTGGAGGATATACGCCAGAAACCCCTCAAAACCGTCGCAGTTTATTTCATCGGATGCAGTTATAAATAATTCGATGATTGCGGAGGGTTGTACAACAGAAGGAAATGTTCAACACTCAATAGTTTTTTACGATGTAAAGATAGGCAAGAACGCAAAAATCAATAATTCAATTATAATGCCGGGCAGCACGATTGAAGACGGTGCGGTTGTCGAATATGCCATCATTGCCGAGAATGTAACCGTAAAACGCGGCGCACATGTCGGCGAGGAGCCGATAGACGGTGAAAGAAAGATTACCGTAATCGGCAATTCACTTACAATTGGAGAAAATGCAAGAGTTGCGGCAGGAAAAATAATTGAGGCACATGTAGAAGACGGTGGTGAAGTATTATGATTAAGGATACGGTCGGAATAATTTTTGCCCATGATAAACTCGAAGCAATGCGTGAGCTTACAGAAAGTCGAACGGTGGCATCTGTTCCATTCGGGGGAAGATACCGAATGATTGACTTTACGCTATCAAGTATGGTAAATTCGGGAGTAAGAACAGTCGGGGTAGTTACAAAAAGCGACTACTATTCGCTGATGCGTCATCTCGGAACCGGAAAGGAATGGGATTTAAACCGTAAAAAAGGCGGACTTTCAATTCTGCCCCCGTCAGTGGAAAGCCGTGATGCCGTCGTTGACAGCAACAGCAAAATAGCTGTTTTGACGGGAATAATCGAATATATAAGAAACAGCGATTGCAAGTATATAATCTTATCCGATTCAAACGTTGTTGCAAATATTGACTACACGGAGCTTTTAAATAAGCATATTGAAAAACAGGCATATATGACTGCGCTCTACAAGTCGAATGTCTATGACCCATCAAAGTTTAAAAGCAATACGTTTATTGATATTGACTCCGACGGCAGAATTAAGGATGTAACAATAAATCAGAATATTCAGTTGCACAGCAAGATGCTCCTTGGAACATATATAATCGAACGCGGGCTTTTAGAATTTCTTATCTGTCAATGTATGGCACACAATAAGTTTGATTTTGAAAGGGATATTCTTCAGGAAATGTCCCAATCACTAGATATATACGGGTGCGAATACACGGGGTATGCGGAAAAAATTGATTCAGTTGAGTCGTTCTTCAAGGTAAATCGCGATTTGCTGAATGAGGACATACGAGGTGAGTTGTTTAAGGAAGGTGCTGAGATACTTACGAAGGTACATGATGAGGTTCCGACCATGTTCGGAAGTGATTCGCGCGTGAAAAACAGTATGCTTGCCGACGGATGTATAATCGACGGCGAAGTGGAAAACTCTATTATTTTCAGAAATGTGAAGGTTGAAAAAGGTGCGCACATTAAGAATTGCATCATAATGCAGGGGAGTGTAATCGGCGAAGGCGCAAACCTTGAGTACTGTATAACAGACAGATTGGTTAATGTTTCAAAGGAAGTTGCACTCAGGGGAGCCGAGGCATATCCTATCGTATTTCCTAAGGGTTGCAGAGTATAAAGATTAAATCAAGGAGGAATGTAAGTATGAACGCTACAAAAGTTTTAATAGCGGCCTCGGAAGCAGCTCCGTTTATTAAATCAGGCGGACTTGGCGATGTAATAGGTTCATTGCCGCCCGAAATAGCGAAAAAGCAATGTGAAGTGTCTGTTGTTATTCCCATGTATGAGGGAATACCGCTTGACATACGCAGCAAGATGACTTATATAACAAATATTTTTGTTCCGGTCGCATGGCGGAGTCAGTATTGTGGAATATTTAAGTATGAGGACCGCGGTGTTACATGGTACTTCATCGACAATGAATACTATTTCAAACGCGGAAACGCACTTTACGGTTGTTACGATGACGCGGAGAGATTTGCTTTCTTCTCTTCTGCCGTGCTCGAAATTTTACCGCATATAAACTATAAACCGGACATCATCCACTGCCATGATTGGCAAACGGCACTTATTCCCATTTACTATAAGCTTAAATACTATAACCGAGATAAGTATGAGAATATCAAATTGATATTCACCATTCATAATATCGAATACCAGGGAGTTTTCGGTAAAGAGATAGTCGAAAACGTCTTGGGACTCTCCATGTCCGAATTTGATAACGGTTTCCTTGAATACGGCGGTGCGGTAAATCTTATGAAAGCCGCAATCATTTGTTCGGATAAGGTTACGACTGTGAGTCCGACATATGCCGAGGAAATCAAGACTGAGTACTTCGGACACGGACTTGATTCTATACTTCGGTTTGAGGCAGGCAAGCTCTCCGGCATAGTTAACGGCATTGACCAAAAGCTGTACAATCCCAAGACCGACAAACGCCTGTTCTTTAACTTCTCGAAGGATGATTTGAGCGGTAAAAAGAAAAACAAGAAGGAACTCCAACAGCTTGTAAATCTTCCGAGCGACAGAGATATACCTCTCATCGGTATGGTTACGCGTCTCGTATCTCATAAGGGACTCGACCTTATATCAGCCGTCATCGACCAAATGCTCAGCGATGACATTGAACTTGTTATCGTCGGAACAGGCGATTGGAAATACGAACAGTTCCTTCGCGATAAGCAGTGGCAGTATCCTCATAAACTGTCGGTGAATATTGCTTTTAATGCAGATTTGGCGCAGAAGGTTTATGCGGGAGCCGATATGTTCCTTATGCCGTCGAGAAGTGAACCGTGCGGTCTTGCTCAAATGATAGCTCTGCGATACGGTACAATACCGATAGTGCGTGAAACGGGCGGATTGAAGGACACCATTGTTCCGTACAACAAATTCACGGGTGAGGGGAACGGTTTCTCTTTTACCGATTATAATGCTAATGATATGCTTTATGTCATCCGTGAAGCATGTAAGCTTTATAAGGATGCAAATACTTGGGAAAAACTCGTTAAAAATGGTATGAACAGCGATTTTTCGTGGAAAAAATCGGCTGATAAGTACGTGAAACTCTACGAGTCCCTCTTATAAAAGAATGACGGGAGTTTTGCAATTTAGTTTAGAATATATAGAGAGGTAACTATTCAATGGGGATACACTTCGATGAGAAAAAAGTAAAATCGCTGATTGCGGGCAAGCTTACCAGGCACTTCGGGATAGAATTTTCCGAGGCAACCGCAGAGCAGATGTATACTGCGTGTGCGTTTGTTGTAAGAGATATTCTTATGGAAAACTGGGCGAGCACCCAAGAAGCAATAGAAAAGAAAAAATTAAAGCAGGTATATTATCTGTCAATGGAATTTCTGATAGGAAAGTCTTTGCACAACAACCTGAACAATCTGAGCCTTACAGACACATTTAAAAATGTGCTTAAGGATATGGATTTTTCGTTTGAAGATATACTTGCAGTAGAGAGAGATGCAGGTCTCGGAAACGGCGGACTCGGACGACTCGCTGCGTGTTATATGGACTCTCTGACAGCTCTCGGTTATCCGGGGATGGGTTTCTCAATTCTCTACGAATACGGAATTTTTAAGCAGAAAATTATAGATGGCATGCAGGTTGAGCTTCCGGATAACTGGCTTGAAACAGGTAGCGTTTGGACTGTTCCGAGAATTGAGGAGACGCAGGAGGTCAGATTCGGCGGAGTTGTCGATTCATATATGGATGGCGATAAGCTCAAGTTTAATCATCGCGACTATGCTACTGTTCTTGCCGTGCCGAACGATATGCTTGTTTCAGGATATCCGGGAAAGACAGTAAACACATTAAGATTATGGAGCGCAAAATCCACAAAGACCATTGATATGCAGCTTTTCTCAAGAGGTGAGTATGCAAAATCGATGGAAGAGAAAGCGATGAGTGAGGTTATATCAAAAATACTCTATCCCGAAGACAATCACACCGAAGGTAAATCACTCAGACTTAAACAGCAGTACTTCTTTGTTTCTGCGACAATACAAAGTATTGTAAAAAAACATAAAGCGCAGTACGGAACACTTGAGAATTTTGCAGACAAAGCCGTCATCCATATAAACGACACGCACCCGACGCTTGCCATACCCGAGCTCATGAGAATTTTGATAGATGAAGAGGACTTTGGATGGGATGATGCGTGGAATATCGTTTCAAAAAGTATGGCGTATACAAATCATACAATAATGGCGGAAGCTCTTGAGCGCTGGACCATTGATATGTTCAAGACACTTCTTCCGCGTATTTATATGATAGTTGAGGAGATTAACAGGCGTTTTTGCGATGACCTTTGGAGGACTTTCCCTGAGGAGCGCGAAAAAATCGGACGTCTTGCGATCATTGCAAACGGTGAGGTAAGAATGGCAAACCTCTGCATAGCTTCGTGTTATTCCGTAAACGGCGTTTCCGCACTTCACAGTAATATTCTCAAGAACATTGTGTTCCCTGACTACAACTATATGTTCCCGTGCAAGTTTACAAATGTAACAAACGGAATCGCGCACAGACGCTGGCTTTGTCAGGCAAACCCGAAGCTTACCGAGCTGATTAAGGAGCTTGTCGGAGACGGTTTTTATACAGATGCGGGTGTTCTCAAGGGGTTATTAAAGTACACTGACGATAAGACCGTGTTGGATAAACTTGCAGAGATTAAGCACGCAAATAAGGAGCGGTTCATAAGAAAGCTTTGTCCGAATACCGCGATAAATCCTGATTCTATTTTTGATGTACAGTCGAAGCGTCTGCATGAGTATAAACGTCAGCTCTTGAATGTCCTGCATATCATGTATGAGTATCATATGCTGATTGACAATCCAAATATGGATTTCACCCCGAAAACATATATATTCGGAGCAAAATCTGCAGCAGGATATGCTATGGCAAAAAATATAATTAAACTGATTAACTCTGTCGCGTCCGAGATAAATTCAGATGAGCGGCTGAGAGACCGCCTGAAGGTTGTATTTGTTGAGGATTATAATGTTACTGCTGCGGAAATAATGATTCCTGCTGCGGAAATTTCCGAACAGATTTCCATTGCGGGAAAAGAGGCATCGGGAACCGGCAACATGAAGTTCATGCTCAACGGTGCGCTTACTGTCGGAACACTTGACGGTGCAAACGTCGAAATATGTGAGGCTGTCGGTGAAGATAATATTTATATTTTCGGACTAAAGGCTGATGAAGTGGAAAGAATAGTTGCATCAAACAGCTATTCTCCGATAGAATACTATCACAATAATCACGCGCTCAGACGTGTTCTTGACCATATCCGAGACGGAGTTGGCGTGGGAGCCCTGAGAAACGCCTATCCGGGCATCGTAAATTCACTCCTTTTCCGCGACCAGTATATGCTTCTTGCGGACTTTGATTCCTACTGCAAGGCTCACGACAGAGTTTATAAAGAGTATTCCGACAAATATCTGTTCAATAAAAAGTCTCTTATAAACATAGCAAATGCCGATAGATTCGCGGCAGACAGAAGTGTCAGTGAGTACGCAAACAAGATTTGGCATTTAAAGAAAATATAGCTCTGATAAGGTGTTTTAATGCAAGATATTTTTGTATTTAATCCCAGAAAAGAAAAATATAAGAAACCGATTGGTGCGGCGGAGCAGGGAAGCTCCGTCGCTCTGTCGGTGTATGCTTCAAGGTGTGATGTAAGCACAGTTTCTCTGCTCACTTTTGATGACAGTACGAAGATTGAAACAAGTACGCCTATGACGTGGTGCGGAATTGACAAGGGTTTTGATGTTTTAGAGTGTTTGTTTTCCGCTGAAAATCCCGCAATAATTTGGTATTGCTTTGAACTGCACCTTTTTGACGGTAAAGTTCTGTGGTTCGGAAAAAGCGGACTTTCAGAGAGCAAGGAGAATACCGCAAGATTCCAGCTAACAGTTTATTCTTATGATTACAGTACACCCGCGTGGCTTGCTGACGGTGTGACGTATCAAATATTTGTCGATAGGTTTAATCGTTCTTCAGAATCCCCCAAAATAGAAAAAGACGAATACTTTTTCGTACATTCAGACCTTTCCGAAACACCTGTTTATGAACCTGACGAAAACGGAATTGTCCAAAACCGGGATATTTACGGAGGAAATATTAGGGGCATAATAGAAAAGATAAGCTATCTAAAGAGCCTCGGCGTTAAGAATATTTATCTGTGTCCAATATTTGAGGCATGGTCAAATCATAAATATAACACCGCCGATTACATGAAAGTAGACAGCCACTTCGGCGATGAGAATGATTTAAGGGAACTCTGCCGTGTTTGCAAAAAGAACGGGATGCGGGTGATTCTCGACGGTGTATTCAGCCACACAGGGTCAGACAGCATATATTTCAACAAAGAGCATAGATATGGCAATGACTCGGGTGCGTGGAATGATGTTAATTCACCGTACAGGTGCTGGTATGACATAGATGCTGACGGAAAATATTCATCGTGGTGGGGAATAAACACGCTTCCTCAGGTAAACGAGCTTGAACCGACATATGCCGATTTTATATCCGGAGAGAAAAACAGCGTTATTTCCAAATGGATGGATGTCGGCGTTGCGGGATGGAGACTTGATGTTGCAGACGAGCTTCCCGACACCTTTATAAATGAAGTAAAAAAATGTGCACGGTCGAAGTCGGACGATGCACTCATCATAGGTGAAGTTTGGGAAGACGCGTCGACAAAACAGGCATATGGAGTAAATAAAAAATACTTTACAGACGGAATCCTTGACGGAGTAATGAATTACCCCATAAAGAATGGGATAATTGCATTTCTTCGGAATGAGTGTACTGCGCAGGACGCAAGAGAAGTATTTGAGAGCATCGCGGAAAACTACCCCAAATGCTCACAGCGCTGTCTTATGAATATTATCGGAACACACGACACGGTAAGGGCACTGAACGAGCTTTCGGTCGGTGCAATGAGAGACGTTTCAAAGGCTCAGCGGGCAGTAAGACGCCTCTCGGAAGAAGAGCTGAAAACAGCAAGAATGAGGATACGTCAGGCAGCTGTTCTGCAATACATGTTCCCGGGCTCCCCGTGTATTTATTACGGCGATGAACGCGGTATGGAGGGGTTTGAAGACCCGTTTAACAGGAGATATGTAAATTGGAAGAGCTGTGATGAGCGTTTGCTCGGTTTTTATAAAGAACTCGGAACCATCAGAACATCGTCTCGCAGTCTCATAAACGGCGATTTTTCGGTTATTTATGCAAAAAGAGGAGTTATTGCCGTAAGACGACAAAATAACGCCGGTGATATGACAGTTGCCGTAATCAACCGAAGTAAGCACACAAGGTTACTCAAGTTGAGAAACTGCAAGTGTTTAGAAACGGTTTTGGGGGGAGGCTTGTGCAGAAACGGATATGTTAAAGTACATCCTTTTTCAGCATCTGTGTATTCAAACGAGTTTTATAAACACTGTCTAAAAGATAAATGAATAGATATATTTGTATCCGGTAATAATAAAAAAGGAAAAATTGAAAATTACTCTTGACATTTCCTTATTTTTCTGTATAATAATAAGAGTTCGTTGCCGGATTGTGTAAGGGTAGCACGACAGACTCTGACTCTGTTTGTCTGGGTTCAAATCCTAGTCCGGCAGCCAAAAAAACGTTCAAAACAGATTACATCTGTCTTGAACGTTTTTTTACATGAAAAACCACACAATAATCAAGCGAAGCCTTGGTTTTTATATCGAAATGTGTTAAAATAAACGTATAAAAATTCGGGAATTTATTCTGCAATAACATATCAAAGACTTTATAACATTGAATATATTATAACTGAGGTATGGTAAAAGCACCGAAAGGAGGTTTTGTAATGAATATTGCAATATGTGATGATCAGATAAATGAACTTGAAAATATAAAACAGATTGTGTTGGAATATGCGAAAATCCATCCTGAACTTTTTATTACAATTACCTGCTTCTCAAATCCTCTTGATATGTTGGAAGACATAAGCAAAAACGGTGTTCCGGATGTTGCGCTTCTCGACATTTGTATGCCGGGCATTCTGGGAACCGAAATTGCAAAGGAGCTTAAAACAAAAAGCGAAGATCATACAGATATCATTTTTTTAACGACAAGCCCTGATTTTGCGGTTGAGGCATTTGCAATGCACGTCAACGACTATCTGACAAAGCCATTCACAAAAGAGAGACTTATCGAAACACTTGACAGGGTGCTTGAGAAAAGAAACATACGTTTATTTGTACCCGTAACGTGCGGACGGGAAATACACCGCATTGATTTATATCAGGTACTGTATATGGAATCACGAAACCATACCGTTGAAATATATTTAAAATCGGGAAAGAATATCAAAACGCGCACAACCCTTGCCGATATGAAAAATATGTTTCACAGCGTGAAAGGTTTTATATCGGTCGGCGCTTCATATGTCGTGAATCTGAGATGTGTGCAGAGTATTCTTCAGACCGAGCTCATCATGATAGACGGGCAGAGTATCCCCATTCCGAGACGTCTCAGAAACGCTGTTAAGGAGCAGTACTTTGATTTTTACAGGGAAGAGGCGGTTAAAAAGTGATACATATATTTACAGCTATGGTTTTGCTCGGAATTTCACATCTGGTTTCATTTTGGGCAATGACAGAGTTGAAATATTCCGCCCGAAAAACAGCATTGATTTATTTGGGATTCTTCGTTGCGTTTGTGTGCTTTGTAATGTTGTCCTATGCAATGTTCGGAGACAGTCCCGGCTATTATGCGGCAGCCTTTACAAGTACGATTGTTATGGCTTTCTTTGTTTTTATATTAAGCTCGGCCGACCCTGTTTGCAAAAAGATTTTTCTGTTTATCAGCTATGCAAATGTGTTCAGTATGTTCGCGTGTATTTCACTTATAATATGCAGTGTGTTTTTCAAAGGAGCGCCTGAGATAGTTACATATTACGCGAGAAACATTATAAGAACTGTTTTATTCATTCCGGTGGCTCTAACATACATACACTTTTTGCGCCCTTCAGTAAGAGCCGTGTCCGGTAAACGTCTCAAAACATGGTACTCCATATCGGTTGTCTCGGCTTTGTTTTTAATAATATTCGCGTCATTTGTCGTAATTTTCAATGCCGAATACAAAAATGCAGACAGATATATTCCGTTTTTTGCAGTTTCCGTTTTAATCTACATATCAATTTTATGGGTCATTTTCGGCACACTCAAATCTATGATAGCCGAAAGTAACACTGAGTTAATTAAACAAAATGTAGCTTATTTACAAGGACAGCTTAAAACCGCAAAGGAAAATGAACTGGCGGCAAAAACCATTCGTCATGATTTCAGACATCATAATCAAAACATTGAGTCTATGCTGAAAAGAGGTGAAATCCAAGAGGCTCTCAGTTATCTGGAACAATATAATAACAGCATGGACTCTGCAAAAACAAACGACTTCTGTCCAAACATTACCGTGAATGCCATTTTGAACAGTTTTTATACAAGCGCACAAAAGAACGGAATCTCGGTTTCAGTCGAGGCGGATACCAGAGAAAAAACAGCAATATCTGACATGGACTTTGTTGCTGTTTTGTCAAATCTTTTGGAAAACGCATTAAACGGCTGTATTGAATGTAAAGCAGACGGTGAGATAAAGGTAAATATCCGAACGGTTGCAGATAAAACGGTAATTGTATGCTCAAATCCATGCAGACAGGATATCTGCATAGAGAACAATATGATTAAAAACCGCGGAATCGGAATAGCCGG